>JAVEPM010000117.1:0-6963 GCA_034008115.1 Methanolobus sp. | reverse complement strand
CGTCACAATCTCTGAAGAGTACTACGATGGTCCTGAAATACCGCTAGATGACTCCGGCAATAGCAGCTCATCCACAACTCCGGCATTTACAGCTTTGGCTGCTGTGTTCGCGTTGGTTGTGCTGAGTTTGTACAGGAGAAAGTAGGTTTAGAAATGAGAAGCTGGGATGAAGCTTTGCAAACATCAATAATGAGTTACAAAATAAAATAGATAATCATAATCATTCAAAATTGGTAACTATTCAGCCTGATAAAAACGCTATCAACATCAATCTTGACAAAAAATTGAAATGTAAATTTCATTAGGAAATTTATTTTGATTGTTACTATTGATTGCTTTTTTGATTCTTAGATTATTAGTGAGCAGATACCTCCATTTCGATGAAATCAGCACCAATTGGCAGATTGTGCTAGGCTGAATAGTTACCAAAATTGTAGCTTGGCTTTATCCAGCCAATTATTCTTTTTGTGATCAGAGTTTTTACACTTGGGATAATTCATACAAAAATATAGTCCACACATATAGAATGCTATTTTGATAGCACAGTTCTTTTTTAACATAGCCCAACTACACCTTTGGATTATCTGTTGTTTTTTGATTAAAATTTCAAATCATAAAAGATGAGGATATACATATCAACATATATTGTTGTTATTATAATTTCATTAATTATATATGTATGATGCATGCATACATAGTATGATTAGATATTGACAAACACCAAAGAGAGATTACCATGAAACGACTTACCATTAGCATGCCTGATGAACTTTTTGATAAACTGGAACTAATTGACAATAAAAGTCTGTTCATCAGAAAACTTATCGAGAGGGAGATGGATATTTTAGAGAATTCCCCATCAGACGATATATTATCGTGGGCCGATAAATTTGCAATTCTCAGAGATGATGTGAATATAATATTAAACAGACTGGTGTTGGTCGAAAATCGTTTCGCAGGAACAAACGAAATTAGTAGGAATATACAAAATGCTCTGGAAAGCATGAATATACAAGAACCTGCTGCTGAAACCTTTATCGAAAACAATCAGACTATTCCAGAAATAAACAGTGAAGAAGAAATTACTGACATAGATATCATTGACGACTTTGGAGAAACAGATGTTCAGCTTCAACCGCAAATCTCAGAAAATGAAATTCCCCCACAAGCACCTGTTATAGTTGCACCGGAAATAAGTCTCAAAGAACCGGAGCAAGAATCTGCAAGTGGCATACAACAGAGTTTCGAAGAGCAGGACCATGAAACTAATTTATCCGAGATGATAGTAGAAAAGAGCAGCCATCAGGAAATGAAAGCTTCAGCACTGAAAACAGAAACTACTGCACCAGCACCACTTGCACAAGTAATGGAGCAGACAAACCAAAAACCATCATTCACGATACCAGAACTAAAGCCACCGGAGCAAGCAGGTCAAGATACTGGATTCACAATGCCGGAACTAAAAACACCGGAGCAAGCAGGTCAAGATACTGGATTCACTATACCAGAACTAAAAACACCGGAGCAGACAAGTCAAGATACTGGATTCACAATGCCGGAACTAAAAACACCGGAGCAGACAAGTCAAGATACTGGATTTACGATGCCAGAACTAAAGCCACCGGAGCAGACAAGTCAAAATACTGGATTTACGATGCCAGAACTAAAGCCACCGGAGCAAGTAAGTCAAAATACTGGATTTACGATGCCAGAACTAAAGCCACCAGAGCAAGTAAGTCAAAATACTGGATTTACGATGCCAAATTTCAACTCATCTGTGGAAAGCCCTCAAGTAGAAATTGCACCAGTAATACCAGATTTTAAACTACCGGAAGAAATGCCATCATTCAATCCTGAAAGTGAAAGCACAGCGGATTCGGCATTCAAATTACCTGAACTGCAGCAGTCTGCAAATTCTGAAGGAATGCCACTGTTTATGAGTGACAAAGCAGGCACTATGCAGGAAATGCAAAATATACCCGGACAAGCACCTGTTTCCCCACCTGCAACAAAACAGGATGATACAAAACCAGATAAACTTGAAGGAAACATACTGATGTATATGCCACGTGGAGCAAAAGTTAAAAAAGAAATTATCAAAAGTCTTGTTTCACGTCAGTTCAGTCAGGAAGATATAGACAGGAAGATACAAGAACTTGTGACAAGGGAAGTACTTGTGCTCAAACAGGAAAATGGAATTGAGCAACTTCATAGATTAAAATAATTCATAACAGGCCAGATCTTTCCGATGATGTTTCGGATAAAGTAATACCTGAAGAACACTGCACACAAACATTTTTCGGATGATTGTAGCACCCATTACAAACTAGCCTTCCGCAAAGAGAACATGTGTTCAGTTTAGATACAGAAGCACATATCGAACAAATACCCATCATTTCCATTAAATAGTACTTAGGTATTTCAATCTAAAAAAAACATCGGTCAAATTAAAAAATAAGGGTAACTATTCAGCCTGATAAAAAGCTATCTATAACAATCTTGACAAAAAGTTGAAATGTAAATTTCATTATGAACATTTATTTTGATTGTTACTATTGATTGCTTTTTTGATTCTTAGATTATTAGTGGGCAGATATCTCCATTTCGATGAAATAAGCACCAATTGACAGATTGTGCTAGGCTGAATAGTTACAAAATAAGTAAAAACAGGCCTATAAAGACCTGATTTATTCTAAAATCAACTTATTATAGCGCCCTTGCTTGCAGAACTGACATGTTTTCTGTATCTTGCAAGATAACCCGTAACCTTCTTTTCCACAGGAACAAAGCTCTCCCTGCGCTTTTCAAGTACCTCTTCTGAAACTTTAAGGTTCAATGTCCTGCCAGGAATATCGATCTCAACAATATCACCTTCTTTTACAAGACCTATGGGACCGCCTTCCTGAGCCTCGGGAGAAATATGCCCTATGCACGGGCCCCTGGTACCACCGGAGAAACGACCATCGGTGATCAGTGCAACCTTGTCAATAAGCCCCATACCTGCAATAGCTGATGTGGGAGACAACATTTCACGCATACCAGGGCCACCTTTTGGACCTTCATAGCGTATGACCACAACATCACCTGCAACGATCTTCTTTGCAAGGATTGCCTCCATAGCTGCCTCCTCACTGTCAAAAACCCTTGCAGGGCCACTATGTGTAAGCATCTTAGGGTCAACTGCCGCCTGTTTAACAACTGAGCCATCTGGAGCAAGACTTCCCTTCAATATAGCAATGCCACCCTCCTTGTGTATAGGTGCATCCAGAGTAGCAATTATCCTTGCATTGAGTTTTGGATTGACCACAACAAAATCATCAAGGTTCTGACCTATAGTTTTACCATTTACAGTAGCTACATCAAGGTGTAGCTTTGAACTCAATCTGGCCATTATAGCCTGGACGCCGCCAGCCCTTTCAAAATCAAGCATGTAATGTGCACCGCCCGGCTTAAGGGATATGATATGAGGAGTAGACTTACTCAACCTGTCAAATACATCAAGCGACAGCTCAAGACCAAATGCATGAGCTATTGCAGGAAGATGAAGGGTTGTATTGGTGCTACCACCAATTGCCATGTCAACCATAATAGCATTCTCAAATGACTCCATGCTGACTATACTACGAGAAGTAATGTCTTCATGCACCATGGAAACGATGCGTTCACCAGAGTATTTTGCAAGATGTATCTTTTTGGCATCTGCTGCGTGGGCCGTAGCACAACCAGGAAGACTAAGCCCCAGCGCCTCAGTCATACAAGCCATTGTGTTGGCAGTATACATACCTGCACATGAACCTGCACCACTACATGAGCAATCTTCCAGTAGTTTCAGCTTCTCGTCAGATACTTTTTCTGCCTGGCATTCACCCACACCTTCAAAGACAGATATCAGATCCCGGTACTCATCATCAACAAATCCAGGCATCATCGGACCGCCTGTCACAACAATAGCAGGAATATCAAGGCTCCCTACTGCCATGAGATGACCAGGAGTGATCTTGTCGCATGCAGTGATCATTACCATGCCATCAAGCTGATGCCCCTGCAGAACAAGCTCAATAGAATCCTCAATGGCTTCACGACTTGGAAGAGAATATTTCATTCCCTCATGACCCATGGCTATACCATCACAAATTCCAATAGTATGGAATTCGAATGGAACACCACCAGCACTTCTTATGCCCGCCTTTACCGCCTCTGCAACTTTATCAAGATTAATGTGGCCCGGTATCAGTTCATTTCTGGAGTTTACAACCGCTATGAATGGTTTTTGCATTTCCGAATCTGTCACGCCGGTTGCCTTCAAAAGAGAACGGTGCGGTGCGCGTTCGAGTCCTTTTTTGGTCTTGTCACTTCTCATTGGAAAACCTCATTTACTGCATAATGTCTAAACTATAATAGTAATGGAAAAAGGAATATATAAGAAGTATGCGCTGCACGGCAAATACCGCCAATATGAAAAATATGGAAATTATGAAAATTGACGAAAATGACCACACATAAGCTACACACAAATGCATACAGAAAGTATGGTAAATACCTAAAGTTAAGCAGTGACCCTCACAAGTATTACGCAAATAATACATCGTATGTCGGATGGTTTTGTATGATTTTGTATGATTTTGCATGAGTGTTCGCAAGAATGAAAGCTGTTATTCGATCATTTGCCTTTATTTGTTATTGACAGTCCCACCCAAGAGAGACACCCATTGATTTAAATATGGATGACGTATTCCAAGTAACGAGTCTTATGAAGCAGATATCTGTGCGCGCACAGAATTCTGGGCCAGCAAGCATTGTCAAACCCATATTTGCAGAAAGCGGCATCTAACGATACAATAATAAAACACATATATTTTAAAATATATACACAGATATAGAGCATAACAAGCATGTATTGAATTATATATATATATTTTAACAAACATGAAAGCAGTAATAATAGACGGATATGTTGATGAACCTGCATGTTTTGGAGTTCCACCTTACATATCCCCATACATAAGATATGTTGCAGGAGCACTGCGGGAAAGAGGATTGCAGGAATCAGACATATCTTTATTCACCATCGACGAACTACGCAAAAGCCCAAACGCTGCGTCTGAGCCCATAAAAAAAGCCGAGATCACAATAGTTGTTTCTGGCATGACAGTACCTGGAAAATACCTGCGTTCAACACCAATAAATCAGAGAGAGATGGAGAGCATCTTCAGTGCTGCTGGCGGCATGAAAATACTTGGCGGACCTATACGACTCGGGTATTCCCTGGAAGGCGGGAAAAAGGCGCAAAGCAAACTAATCAATGCCACAGACGTAATAATATGCCGAAAAGACATCGAAGCATTTGTTTATGACGTTCTCGAAGAAAAGACAACAAATCCAGAGGAGTGTCAGCATCGTTTCAGAACAGTTGAGGAAATTGGCAGATGGGCTTCAAAAGGAGCTTTCATAATTAAAAAACATCCCGACTATCCCAATGTTATGTGTGAACTTGAAACCTACCGAGGATGCGGTCGTAAGCAACACTGCTCATTTTGTACAGAAACCTCCTATGGAAGCTCTGACTATCGACCCATTATTGACGTTATTTCTGAAGTAGAAGGATTATACGAGAGAGGAGCCAGATATTTCAGAATAGGAAGACAACCTGACATCCTGAGTTACCATGCTAAAGACAGAGGTGGACAAATACCCGAGCCAGATCCTGAAGCCATCCTTTCCCTCTATAAAGGCATCAGGAATGTGGCACCGCAACTAAAAGTATTGCATATGGACAATGCCAATCCCGGGACCATAGCAACATATCCAAAGTTGTGCAAGGAGATATTCAAAACCATTATAAAATACCATACTGCAGGAGACGTAGCAGCCCTTGGAATGGAAACTGCTGACCCCATCGTTGTAAAGGCTAATAAACTCAAAGCAATGCCTGATGAAATATTTGAAGCTATCAAACTCATAAATGAAGTAGGGAGAATGCGAGGAAGTAATGGGATACCAGAGATGCTCCCCGGAATAAATCTCGTACATGGTCTTATGGGAGAGTCAAAAAAGACATTTGAACTTAATTACGAATTCCTGAAACAAATCCTTGACTCAGATCTACTGCTTCGCAGGATAAACATAAGACAGGTCATGGCCTTCCCCGACACTCCTATGTATGGCAATGATGAGCTTGTAAGAAAGCATAAACAGATATTTCTTAAATATAAAGAGAAGATCAGAAAAAATATTGATCTGCCAATGCTCCAGAAGCTTATACCCACAGGAACAATAATCAGAGATATCATGTGTGAGATCAATGATGGAAAAATGTGTTTTGGAAGACAAATGGGCTCTTACCCATTACTGGTAGGCATACCAGCAAATATGCCACTTGGCAGGTTTATGGATACTACTGTGACTCGCCACGGACACAGATCGATCACAGGAGTGCCATACCCCCTTGATATAAACGCGGCCAACATAGCGCTTATACAGGAACTTCCAGGTATTGGAAAGAAACAGGCCACTGATGTAAAAAGAAAAGCCCCATTTACAAGTAAAGACGATTTTATTAAAAAAATAGGCAGTGAAGATATACTACCTTATATTAAAATTTAGGTAGTCATGTATTAATTGGATGATGTTCTTGAACACTTGAATGTCAATAGTTCTCTTAAAGTCCACTTCTTTTCTACAATTCCTGATTCCTGAGCAGGTGTTCTTTTGCTTTTTACACCATCTTTATCATTTCTGACTAATCCAGCATGCTCTCTACAGAAATTGAAATGAGTGCATTATAATCCAGTAGTTCCGATTATGTGTAGTTCCGAATGAACACATCCACCTTTCTTCCTTTTGTCCAAATTTATTTTAAAAATAATGCACAGACCACTCACATGTACCTGATCCATTCAAAATTCTGCATAAACATTGTCCTTATTTTTCACATGTGTATTTAATATTATATGGCTTACGCTA
>JAVEPM010000116.1:0-7059 GCA_034008115.1 Methanolobus sp. | reverse complement strand
AAGATGAACCGCACTTCCAAGTAACATATATAATGATTCGGTAACATCCACACTGATATCATCTCGGTGTCTCTTGGTTAGCAGAATTATCTTGACTGGATTAAGGAGCTCTGTGACTGACGCAAATCGTTCCTCGCCAAGACCAGAATACCACTGTCCGTCTCTTACCGCTCTGACAATCATGTCTGGCACAGAGTTTTTGTTTGTGTATTTCATTTTGTTTCTCCTTCTTTCATTACCTCATCAAAGACCCTCTCAAATAATGATTCTTCCATATAAAAGAACCTGGACAGTTTATCCTTTTCGTTTATGGTAAATATGCGCTTGAATGAATCTTCTGTGATTACAATATACCTGCCTGTGCGATATGGATTTGAAACACCATCTTGTTTATCTTGAGTTTCTACAATCATAATCCCAATTTCCATGTTATGCTTACATGTGTCACATGGTTCATCTGAAAACACTGCGCCCTTGCTGCCAACTTCATCTATATCTTTCCCGCCAAGAGCAACACCCATCGGCTCGCCACAATATCCGCAAAGAGACATTGCCACTCCGAGCTTGGGTTGACCATCGCTGTCTTTGAATAACTTAATACTCATTTCATACTCCTTGTGAATTAAAGTCTATAAATCTTCGCGAGCCTATCATATCGGCTGTGTGAACTATTATTTGGTATAGACTAAACCCGCCAGTCCACTCTTTTGTGAAAGAACCATTGTGTGCCTGAATGCAGTCAAGAATTATTTGATACCAGAGAGGCTCTTCGTCAAGAAAAAACCCTGATTCTCTCATAATTCTGTCAATTTCCTTAACTGCCAGAAGCCCATGATGCTTGACAGTCCATTTAGATGTGCCATCATATTTCCAGCCATCATGAAGCAGGCATGCAGATAAAACTATATCACGATTTACTTTATACATCTTAGTGTCCAACATTGTCTTAGCTACCCAGAACATGAGCTTGGTATGCTCTACCAGCCCGCCGGCGCCTGCTGATGTTTTAGAATGATACTTCCCCGTTGACGAGGCAGGCTTATACCAAAACTCTTGTGGAAAATTATTAATAACCTTTTCCGTAAATGACAGTATCTCCATGTCTTTAATTAAGGATAATTCCTTTGCAAATATATTCATTTTTTCTCCTATAATTGTATTTCTGTTTGTCCATAAGCAATTAATCTTGATTGCCATCTTCCATTGCAATTATCCGCAAACTCGCTTGCTGGTGTGCCTATGTAAACTGGGAAGGATAGATTACTGTGTAAATATTTATCCCAGCACTGTACAGGGATAGCCAATTGTCTTTCTTGCCCAAATGATACAAACATATTAAGCTTTGAGCGCAGGGATTGGATTGTGGAAAATGATACCACATACATTTCTTTTTCATCTGTATCAATAACAAACTTTTCTGCGCCACAATTTATAACGTCAATATTGATACACCATGACTCCAGCACTCGATAAAAATGCCTTTCATGGTTTCGCCTCATAAAAAGCGTTTTCTCCTTGAGCTTGCCAATTGTTTTGCCGTTAACCTTAACGGATTCGTTCTCTATGGTTATCACAGGTTCTCCTTTCGCTCGGTGAAGCGGGACAGGAAGAGGAAAATAAAAAGACCTGCCCCGCACCGAGTCATACGTTAGATTAGATTAGATTAGGTCTGAGTCCTGAATTTGCTCTGGGTTAGCCTCAAAGCTTGCCTCAAATAAGTTATGGTCGAAACTCATGCCAGCTTTTTTGAGGTTTTTCTTGAGCAGTCTGATACGCAAATCATCCCACGCCTTATCTGAAAGCTGAACAGCCTTGTGGTCTTTGCTCATGATTTTGTCAAGAGTTTCTTGCACGGCTTTTGGCTCTTCTATATTATCATCAAGCATTTCTGCAAAGGACTTTTCCGTTTCAGGACTGTAAAACAGCACAAAGTCAAACACGGGCTGTACTTCTTTCTCGTAGTTCGGCATCCAAATCGTAGTAGCCTGAGACTTAGCGTTCTCATATCCAGCTGGGTCAGATTGTCTGCTCGGAATTGGATAGCCGGTATAGCCATTCATGCCATAGCTGTCTGGATATTTCTGGTAGAAGTTAAGAACTACTCCAACCTGCTTGCCAAGCAGGTCAACATAGCTCGGCACTTCAATCTCGCGCTCCACGAATTGGCCGTCAACAAATTCACCATCTTTAATTCTTGTGGTTCCCAGAGTATCTCTCGCCCCAGTTACACCAAACAGTGTTCTGAGCTTGCTGGCATAGAAGCCCTCGTCGCCATTTGCGGCACGGATATGTTTTGCGTCCTGACGATACACTTTGCCATTTGGCATCTGGAATGCGAGGGTAATAAACACAGAGCCATTCTTAGACTGCGATAAAGAAGCCTGAGCAACGGTCACTACATACTTGCCTGAAACGCCACCAGACGGTGCGTCCGCCTTAGCTGCTGATTCAATATTTTCCTTGGAAGTCATGTCCATGCTCGGAAGGTTACGGAAGTCGTTGATGTTGTTATTAGTCATTTTTGTTCTCCTTTTTTTATTGTTATCTTAGTACGGTCTTTTGAGTTTTGGTGGTTCTATTGACGCTATCAACACGGTAAGAAATCATGTATGGCACATCAAATTTTGACTCATTGGAACGAATCCACTCTCGGCATTCTTTCTCTGAGGACATCATATCGGCCTCAATCTCTCCTGTGGTGGTGTTTGTTACATAATACACTCGGTTACGCCAGTTCTTGGTCTTGACTTTCTCAAGGTCTGGCATGACTACATCTTGGTTTTGGGTTTCTGGATTGTTTTGTTCTTCGTACATTTCTACTCCTTAGCAGTTGTTTTTGGGGTTAAGTGTTTCACTTTCTTTTTTTGTCGTTACTCTATTCCTCGTATTTTCTGAGGATTATTTCTCTGTAGTTTTTTTTAAGAATTATGTTGTAAATAAATCTATTTGTGATTTTCTCAACATTTTTCTTAAACGCTTATGCTCTTTCTTGTGACATTGTACACATAGTGTAATTCCATTAGATATATCGAATCTCAGTGATTTGTCTTTGCTAAATGGTATTATGTGATGTGCATTTAATTTTACTCCAATTTGCCCACATTTTTGACAAGTATAATTGTCTCTTTCAAAAACTTGGGTTCTCCAATTTCTCATTTCTTCAGAGTTTCTAATCATTATCTCTGTCATTAATTCTTTGTCGGTATATGTCCTTCTGTTGATGCCTTCACATTTTCTGCTGCAACATATTTTTCTATCTGCAAGACACCTATAAACAGAAAACTGATTTTTGCATATTGGACATATTAATGTGATAGTGCCGCCTTTCCATGCTATACTTTTATCACCAGTCATTCCAATTTTTGCAGAATCTCTACATTTTCTGCTGCAATATTTTCCAGAACCTCTTTTTATTTGTGATAGACTTCTGTAAAATGAATTTCCACATTGTTTGCACTTACAATTATCAACTACTTTTTTTACTCCAGTTTTAGCAATTGAATAACAGGCATTAGAACAATATTTTCCATATCCATTTTTAATTGCAGATGGTCTGGCATAAAATGAATTTTGACATATTGTACAGATAGAGTTTGGCATTCTCATATTTTTATGACCTTAAGAATCTTCGAACAGGTACTTTACACTGGTTGATTTTCCGCTCCCGCTCTTGCCACAGACCAGAATTGGTGAGGGCATAAAGTCGGGGTTATTTGCCATGTCATAGTAATCATAGATAGCGCCAAGCACCAGAGACATATCATTCTGAATGTATCTATCTGTAAACATACCATCAGGCGATTTGGCTGTGTTTCTGCCATCGGTATTGGTGCAGAATTGATAGGCCTCGCTTCCCTGTTTGAGTGCGTTGAAGTGTGTGTGCAGAACAATGGTAAAGAAAGACTCTATCTTTCCTTCCAGCTTCTTGCCATCAACCTTAACTACTATGCGGTCAATAGAATCACTGTCACGGACAATCTCATCAAGAGCCGTGAATATAATGAATCTGCCTTTGGACTGCCAAGTCATGAGCAACTGCTCAAGGATATCAGAATACTCACGCCAATAATCATATCCTGTGACCTTGTTTTGTTTCAGGAACTCAGATAACAGGTATAGTATTCTGGTGAAAGAATCAACTACTACAACCTTGATTGGATTGTAATAGTCTGCTTTGTCTTGCTCATTGGCTTTGAAATCAAGCAATCCTGAGCCCGCTTTCATTACCGCCTCAAACTGCTTCCATGAGGATACTGTCTTAACCTTACACCTTGCCGCCTGTCGAAACGGCAAAGTTTTGCGCTCACTGTCAATGAACAATATCTCATCAAGGGGCGCAGTTATCCTTTTACTTTCGGGATGGTATTTCGTAAAGCCTCCTTTCTGTTTTTAATTATAGCTTGCTTGAGAGTATACATTATATCGCCAAAGCCGGTTGACACTCCCTTCTCATAATACAGGAAAGACTCGTTGCCATGCTGTATTGTTATAGTTTCGATATCGTTAAAGCCTCGTGCCACAATCGTTAATGTGTCGCCAATTTTAGCATTGGCAGCATCAAATAAATCGTTCTCCATTGCCACCGTAATTTCATTGACTGAAATCCACTCAAAGGTTAAGTTTTGATAGAATTCCAGTGTGGCAAATTTTAGACCGCTGTGATTGATGGCGTTTCTGTAATCCTCTGGACAGAAATGACGGAAAAACCGATAATTACTGTGGTCAAGATTTGACTTCGTAAGCCACTCATTGAAGTTAACCTCCTTGTCTATGCTAAAACATTTTAGCACAGAAGTTATTTTATGTTTAATTGCATATTTGATAAGCTCAACTGTAAATGATGTTGAGTTTGCCTTAACATTAGAAGCTACCATCTCAATCATTTCATGCCAATCTTCGTCAGATATTTTGTTTTGACGGCGCAGAACGGTATCAAGCATTTGTTTTTTTGTGCTCAGCTTCAATCTTCATCCTCCTTTTTATTTGATTTTGGGAAATATGGATAAACTGCATTGCTTGGCGTATATCCTTTTGTGATTGTAATGTCCAGACCGATGCAAGCAGAGACTATTCTTTCAAAGCTCATTGCTTCATTGTCGTGTTCTGGTGCACAGTGACCTTCTATGTACTTAGGAATTAACTCAATGAATCTTTTTGCCATATAAGAGTCATCTTCAAGTCTTATGCACTTTACGGATTTTGGCAATAGCTGTCACGCTTCATAAATAGCGTGGTTCGTTCTGGAAATGTCACCGCAAACAGAACGTCACGAACGTCCTCGATTGTAAGTTGTTGAAACATTATTATCTCCTTTTTTTGTATTAAGTCCCGCAGTATATGCAGGCTTCAATTCATCTATACTTTTGTAATATGTCCCATATTGATGAGATTGACGAGCTCGCCAAATTCAATGATAAATGGCTCGCTGTCTGAGATTGTGCAAACCCAGACTGGTATGCCTTCAATATAGTCATCGTTAAACACATTGATTTCGACGACGTCATCTCCATTTTCGTGCTTTTTAGCCATTGGAGCATGCAGGTTGACCAGCTTTTTACGCTCAATTCTTATCGCAAACGGCAGAGCCATTGCAGCAAATTTGCGGATTACGTCAAGCATAATTTCACTAAATCTTTCCACATTTTCATATGATTGCAGGTGTCCGCAATACATCATCAGTCCTCCACTGGCAATGCAACTATCATGCAGTCACCATTGTCAATACAAACACATAGAATCTGGCCGTCTGGCAGGTCTGTGGTCTGGATATTCTGTGAAATGATAGCCTTATTGTCATAATCATAGCATTGTGCAAGCGCAGAATGATTATCTATAACGATTTTCCACACCTGATAGCTACATGATTTGGCTGGATTAAAGCCTTGATAGCTTGCTATCAGGTCAATTATCCACCAGCATCTTAGAGTTTCACACATATCTTTGATGCCATCTGTATACAAGACATCACGAATAAGACGATGTCTATAATAGTTCTTCGTGCCCATCATTGAGCCGAATGGTTCAGCTAAATCTTTCATTGTATCTCCTTTAATTTACGATTATTGCCGTAACACATCCTACCAGGATTAAGCCTGTAAAGATGAACGCAATCCAGTAGAACGAGCTCTCCCGTCGGCTCAATGTCAGGTTCTTATGATTGTTTAAAATCATGTAGAGATTGACGGCGTTCAAGAGAGCATATAACATTAGGAATGGTCTATTCATTATGTTTGTTTATCTTCTTGAATAGGTTATAAATTCTCTCCATTGCATCAAGAATGTCTGGCTCTGTGGACGGTATATTGTAAATCACATACTCCAGATTTTCATTTTTGCAGAGTTTCAGCGTGCCATAAATATTAGAGTAATTGTTGTATTTCTGGATAGAGAACTTGACATTGTCTCTCTCGTGATAATCATAAACGGGGGATTCTGAAGGTGTAACAAGTTTGTCATTGGTGGTTGCAAGCCATTCATTGAAGTCTTTCATAATTGTCTCCTTTATTATTTGTTTGATAAAAAGAGGCCAGATATAAGTGTGTTACAAATAAGACGCTCAATATAATTCAGTAGATACCTGCTGAGAATGAGCATGAGTGTCAATATCAGATAGTGCCTAAACTTCATGATTTCTGAGCCTCCAATTTCTTGTCATATTGAGGCTCATAACCTTGTCTGTCGAGCCACCATAAAAACATTTCTTCAGAGCCAGGCTTCGTAAACTCATTGTTAACGAGAAAATCATCCATTATCTTGGAGAAGTCTCGAACAAACTCTGCATAAATCTCTTCAGAATCAATAACCTCTCCTGTTGCTTTGTATATTATCCTGATAATCTTTTTTTCATGTCTTGCCATTTTATCTTTCCTTTTTCTATTTCTCGTCGGGCACGAATCCGCACACGTGGTCTAATGATATGAGCTTAATAGTCTTACCCTTCAGCTCTTTCCTGTAATATAATCCATAAGCCTGGCCACGCATTGAAGAATCCACGAAAATGATGTCTGCTTCTTGAGGCGTCCAGACCCATTCAAGCTTGCCATTGTAGATGCGATGAAT
>JAVEPM010000115.1:0-7072 GCA_034008115.1 Methanolobus sp. | reverse complement strand
AAGGTTCTATGCCAGTTCAAAGACATGTTCTGTCTGCAATGTAATCAACAAAGGATTAACTCTGGATGACAGGACATGGACATGTACTTGTGGGACAATTCATGATCGAGACACCAATACTGCTATCAATATCCGGAACTATGGAATGACATTAATACAACAAACCGCAGGAACTGCGGGGATAGCCTGTTGATACTTAGTAGAGAACTACTATTTTAGTAGAGAACTACTATTGAGCAGGAAGCCCTGACCCTAAAGGGTCAGGGTAGTTCACAGTCTAGGAGATATGATACCTCACTGCCTTCAGGATGACAAATCAATCATTTTTTATGGATTTGTTATTTTGGCTCTGTAGAAATCCTCAATTGAGAAGTTAAAGTAACCTTGACATAGCTGTCAAGGTTGTGCACTAATAACTTGAATTTGACCTCTATCACTTGATTCCAGTGCACTTTAGCCTTAATATATTCACTATATTTTCTTTTCACTTATGTTACCTTATTCTATTATCTGATTCCAAGACGTCTTCCAAGTTTATTCAAATGACCGACAAACATCTGTTTTACAACAAAGGAAGTCGGAGTTTTTCCGCCACCGGGAATGGTATGGCCTTTGCGTATAGCATCCAGCACAGCTTCAACTGTTCTGGACTCTGCTTCTATATTTGTATATGACCGGCCAACCATTTTTGCTTCGTGAGAATCACTTCCACCTACCATAGGGAGTCCCAGCTCCTGAGCAGCATTCCTGGCTTTGTTATTTGGACCATCAGTTACACAGCGAGAATTCAACACTTCCACTGCATCAGTATCCAGTCCCTCAACATAACCGAGGCCGTGGGATGACACCTTAAAAGGATGAGGAATAATTACAACAGCTCCTTGTTGGCGTGCTTTTTTGATGGTTTCTTCAGGGCTTAGTCCAGGTTCTATAGGTTCACGGATACCAAGTACAAGAATATGACCTTTGGAAGAACTTACTTCCACCCCTGGTATTACAATCATATCTGAACTGATTTCCTTTGCCCTTCTGGAACATTCTATGCCACCTTCTATGACATCATGATCACATATGGCAAAACCGTCAAGCCCGTTTTTGGATGCATACTCAAGAATATCATCAAGACTGGCATTACTATCTTTTGAATAACAGGAGTGAACGTGAAGATCGAACTTCATGGAACTATATTAGTCTTCAGAGCTTATAAAGATAATTTAAAAATAGTTGGTTGCGAACGGGTAATAGAATTTTAGTGGTTGGGTGGTTGGATAGGATTGGTGGTATATTAGAGAAGATTTCCCGTTCGCATACATACAAACAACCTTATTGCATATATATCTAGCGCTGCTAATAAAATAGCTTAGCGCCAAATACCATGCATTTTAAGGTAGTTTTTCCACCAAAGAAATGGCTTTATTTATAATCTTGTCTCTTGCTTCAAAATCTATTGTGATACCTTTGTCGTACACTATGTTATGAACAAGACCTTCATCAAATATCCATGCTACAAGGGACATCCCTTCCTCGGACATGGGGAAAGAAAGACTGATGCACTCCCATTCTGGAAGTTGATTACGTATCTGCGCTTTTAGAGCATCGAACCCAGTACTATTTTTTGCAGACACAGCTACGGGATTAGGAGCAAGATAAGCAAGATCGAGCATACGTTCTTTCAGTTCTTTTTCATCTATTAGGTCTATTTTGTTGAAAACTGTAACAATAGCCACGTCCTGCAGTTGTTCCCACATCGTCTCATGACATACAAGCAATTTTTTGCGTATATTCTCCGGATCTTCGGAAGAGTCAACAACAAGAAGAAGAACATCTGCAAGGAATATTTCATCAAGGGTTGATCTAAAAGCGTCCACCATCCAGTGGGGAAGGTCTTCAATAAATCCTACTGTATCCGTTAGCAAAACGTCACGGCCCTCTACATTCAAAGAGCGGGTTGTAGGAAGTAGTGTAGTGAACAACATATCCTTAGATTCAACATTCTCATCTACAAGAGCATTGAAAAGGGTACTTTTTCCTGCGTTGGTATATCCGGCAAGTGCCACCAATGAAAAACCCCTGGAGTGCCTGTGATTCCTGAGGGACTCGTTATCCTTCTGCATCGTTTCCAGTTCTTTACGAATACGTATCATCCGGTTCTTTATATCCTGTGCATAGGAATCCTCGTAGCCTCCAAGACCCATAAAACCCGGTCTCTCATCCTTTTTAAGAATAGAGATCACAGCTTTGGCCCTTGGAAGCTCATATTGGAGCCTTGCCAGTTCGACCTGCAGTTTGGAACGGTGGGTAGTTGCTCTGGTTGCGAATATCTCCAAAATCAATTGAAATTTGTCTATGGTTTCACAACGGCATATTTCAGAGATATTGTATATCTGCATCGTAGTTAGCGGATTATGGAATATGATCTTATCAGGTTTTAGATGAACGACCATTTGAGCCAATTCATCCACCTTTCCCCTTCCAAGATGGAACTTCCTGTCCGGGTGTCTGGTCTGGGTTAGTTCACAAAGAACTTCATAACCTGCTGCTTTGGCCAGTTCCCTTAGTTCATTAATCTGAAGTATGTTCTTTTCATCTTCAGATCTTGGCTCATTCCTCTTTACTAAAATAACACTTTTCATATAGATACCTGATTTGTTAAATGCTCATTGAATGCCCATCTCCTTAAGAAGGAGTTTTCTTGAACCAACTGACACATGATGGGCGATCTCAATACATCTTCTTTCACTCAAAGATTCCTGATATTTGAAATCACCAGAGAACATGCTGTCAATAAGCCATTGGGGTTTGTTGTACATATCACCTGCTTCTGTGACTATGGTGCCCTCGAACTTCAGTGCTGATACGGTTTCCTCGATCATCTTCACAACATACGGGATGTCAGGTGCTGATCTGCTCCTGAAATATCGTATAGTTATCTGGTTGACCTTCTCAATGTGGTCAGCAGTAACAGTTGCAGCGACAGCTGCACATACCATAAGATATTCGTCACCGGTCTTGTGGCGTCCTGAAATGTCCACAGCTATTATATCAAACATTTGCTAAAGCAAAGACGTGGATAATATATAAACTTGAGCTAAAATTTTTGCTCTGTAGAAATCCTCATTTGAATTTTACCTTTTTCACTTGATTCCGGTACATTTGCCCTGTATGTGATAATACCAGAACGCTGATTCTGTATTTGCTGGTCAGAAGCAGGTGGAAAAGTGACCTTCAATCACATCATTTTCCTTTTCGGATCCTTTCAAGCCACTGTCCTTCGGTTTCTTGGTAGAGATCGGGAATAACTCCTCCTTTTGTAGAGCGGACATCTTTAATGGTGTAGAATGCATTTGGGTTGAAATGCTGGACCATCTTAACTGCGGCTTCGATATCTTTCCTTTTTAAAACCAGATATATCAACTTCACCGCCCCCCTCTTACCGTACCCATCCACAGCGGTCACTCCAAAGCCTTTTGAGTTAAGTGCAGAGATTAGGTCTGTTGCGTCTTGCTGGGTGATTATCTGGACAATGTTGAAACCCATTGCCATTCGCTCCTCCACAACTATACCAACATAGTTGCCGACTGCAAAACCACCCGCATATGCTAGCATATTTATGAAGCTCCCGGAATCCTGGAATATCTGTCCGATAGCAAGCAGCCAGATGAATATCTCAAAGAATCCAACGATCGGAGCTAATAATTTCATTCCCCGCGAAATGAATATAATACGGAGTGTTCCAAATGTCACATCGATGACCCTGGCAAAGAAGATTAGCAATGGAATTATAACTAGAGAGAAGAACTGCGGTTCCTGAAGAAATGTAAAACTCATATTAATCATACTCCATATCATTATTACATATTATTACTGTAAAATACCACGCCCTTGGGGGTAGCTTACTGCTTTATTGACACCACTTGCATATCATAAATATAGCGGAGAATATTCTTGGGTTTAAGTTTAATCTATTATAAAAGTCAAAATTCCAGAAAGGTTTGACAGACTTTCATCCTTAATCCTATCCCCATATGAATAAAAGTGCTTTAGTGTTTGTTGCAATAATCCTTTTTTAATGGGATTCCAGGTTTTCGATCTGGAACAAACACAATCATCTCCATTGTGTTTTCTTGTGCTAAGTAATACTCAGGGGATTAATCCATTTTTAATTGTTATGCTAAAATAAAATGTAAGGTAAGTTTTCTGCAGAGCCAGAAAATGTAGGAAGGATCTTGATAAAAAATCCAGTATCCTTTTTTATCCTGTTCTTACTATTGTTTCAGTCTATCCTGTCGAACTTAGATGCTGGTGCACCGCATATAGGGCATTTGTCTTCAGGTTTGCCTTCATGAGTATGCCCACAGACACTGCACACGTAGTAATCGACCTCTTCATTGTCCCCAATAGTATTCAGTGCTTTTTCAAAAAGGCCGGCATGGATCTGCTCTACTTTATTTGCAACCTCAAAACTCCAGAGAGCCCTGTTGTCTCCCTCTGCTTTTGCCTCTTCGATAAATTTGGGATACATTTCCTCAAATTCATATGTCTCACCATTGATAGCTTCCTTCAGGTTATCCATTGTGGTTCCGATTCCGCCCATGCGCTGAAGATGATTGTGAGCATGAATTGTTTCAGCAGCCGCTGCAGCCCTGAAAAGCTTTGCTATCTGTGAATATCCTTCTGCATCTGCCTTCTTTGCAAAAGCCAAATATGTCCTGTTTGCCATCGATTCGCCGGTAAAAGCTGCTTTAAGATTGTCTTTTGAACTCATACAATATCCTCTTTGTTGTTCACGCTTTGTTTAGGGACTTGTGTATATATCAGAGTAACGCTGTGAAATGCAAAAATGTTTTAAGGAACACTGTAGGGCAAAGCAAAATCGTTGATAAAAAATAAAAAATAACGAATCATGGATATATATTTGTATTTTTCAAGTAAATAAATTTATTAATATGCATATTCTATTAAATATATAAACCATAATTTATCAAATGTAAGGGGATGTAATTTGAATATCAACTATTATCTGTCTTTCTGCAGATGTGCTTAAATTTTTGAAAATTTCCGTACAACTCACATTCCGCAGGTATAATTCCATTTTGAACAATTTTGCATGATAGCGTTTTTCAAACATAATTAATATCAATCTTATTTTTATATATTCAGGAAAAGCTTGTTTTGGTTGCATTCTTATTGAACAAGCAGAACATATTTTCCAGAGCATATAATCAAAATCATTACCAAGCAAAATGATGAACTTTTATTGTCGACCTGCGGAATGTGAGGTACAAACGTGTAAATAGAAGTATTTGACATTTGAATCTTTGATTCTAATGCACATTACCACTAGCTCTCTGGACCATCATGGTATAGTTTCTGGAATTTATGACGAACTTGAAATTGCTAATGTCATTGATGAAGTGCTGCCCAAAGTTGGGCAGCACAAATTAGCACATTCACAAGTATTAAAAGCTATGATCCTTAATTGTCTTGGTTTCACTGATAGCCGATTATACATGTACTCTCAGTACTTTGAAACTATCCCGATTGAAAGACTTCTAGGTCCGCAGATAAGTGTTTCTGATCTTAATGATGATGTTTTAGGTAGAACACTTGATAGTATCCATGCTGCTGACCCAACTCAGCTTTTCATGAAAATTGCTCTGAAAATGATGAAAAAGATCAATCTAAAAACTCAATTGCTTCACTGTGATACCACGAATTTCAGTGTTTACGGTGATTATGAACATAGTGGTAATGGATCTACAATTGAGATAACGTATGGTCATGCTAAAGACAAAAGAGATGATTTGAAACGTTTTGGATTGGGAATGATAACTAATCAGTGTGGTATCCCACTATTCGCAAAGGCTTATTCTGGTAACACTTCTGACAAGGAGAGTATAATTGAAGCAATGAAAAGGCTTAAGGAAAACATAACTTTTCCTGATGATGTATATTACATAGCCGACAGTGCTCTGTATTCAGAGGATAATATAAAGTCAATGGGAGAGAATATGAAGTGGATTACCAGGGTTCCATCAACACTGACTCTTTCTAAGGAGTTATTAGGTTCTGATCAAAAATTGAGAACCGGAGAAGACTCTCGATATTCTTTCCATGAAACCTTTGTGAACTATGGTAATACAAAGCAAAAGTGGATCCTTGTTCATTCTACTGAAATGCAGAAAAGAAAGGATATAACTTTCAATAAGAAAATTGAGAAGCAAATGCAGAAGGCTCAAAAAGAACTCAAACATCTAAAGAACACAGATTTTGCATGTGAGGATGATGCAAAATATTTTGTGAAAAAATGGAATCAGAAGAATCTTTATTGTTCACTAGAGAAAGTACAGATATGTACAGTGTACAAAAAAGAAAATAGCAAAAGAGGAAGGTCTCGAAAAGATGAAAAACTCATCACTCGCTATGTTATCGGTGCCGAAGTATCCAGGAACGAAGAAGTCATACAACATGAAGCAGAGCACCTCGGAAGATTCATCATCGCCAGTAACGATCTGAACATCGGTGCTGAACAGATGCTGAGTTTTTATAAAAAACAGAGTAAGGTGGAGCAGGGATTCCGGTTTCTAAAAGACGGTGATTTCAAGGTTTCAGAAGTTTATCTGAAAAAATCAGAAAGAATTGAAGCATTAACAATGGTAATGGTCTTGACACTGATGGTTTATTCTGTGGCAGAATGGAAGTTACGACAGATGCTAAAAGAAACTGGAGATGCAATACCAAACCAAGTAAAGAAGCAGATTCAAAATCCCACATTAAAATGGGCCTTTATGTTGATGAAAGGTATCACAGAAGTAAAAGTAAAAATGGGTTCAAACGTCCAAATGCAGATTGCAAATATGGACATGATCAAAGAGAAGATTATAACACTCATGGGAACAAGCTGTGAAAAATACTATTTGTAAGGAGACATCTGCGGAAAGTCGGTTTAATGACTTAAAATTGGAATTTTCTAAAAGCACTTTGTGATTTTATAAGATCATTTCTTTGTACTTTAAAAGCAGTTAATGCTGTCAATAACGCAGTAATGTTAGCTATGCTCACAAACATCCTG
>JAVEPM010000114.1:0-7127 GCA_034008115.1 Methanolobus sp. | reverse complement strand
TTTCGGCTAATACTTGTGTTAACGATAACCATGTTAACAGGATTCACGTATAGGGGACTTTCACCCCATAAGTTCACGCCCATGCCGGGCGTACACCAAGCTTTTTCAGCGGACCGCAAAAAGCCGCGGCCGCTGAAAAGCAGCGTTGGGCAAGGCAAGATATCTTATAAACCGCTTCAAAGGAAAAATTGCCCTTGTCACAGGAACGGTCAACATCGAGGCCGCCTGGGGCAAAGGGGGATTATTAAGGAGGATGTTTGTGATGAAAAGAAAAGGTGCAATTTGTTTTTTATTTTCCCTTTTGATAATTTTTCTGATTGCTACAATTTCACACGGACAGGATTGTAAACAAGGTTATCCCAATGTTCCTAAAAAAGATGGAACTTTTGATGATCGCAAAAATGATTTGTGGGAACTCGCTCAGGATTGGGTTTACTTTCGAAATAAGATTCTACAATGTAATGCAAAAGGAGATCAAAAATGCGTCGAGAAGGCAAGAAAAGATTTTAACCAGACAAACAAATGGTTAAATGAATATTCAAACAAGCATGTGTCTGAGGCGTTGTCTCTCGCTGAAGAATGTGTGCTAAAGAGATAAGAGCGGTAACGGTATTACCCTTGAAAAATGACAAACCAACAAGGCCATGTAAAGAAATTAAGAGTTTCACGGGCTATTCCGCGAGTTCAAGGGACATCCATAATAAGTATTGTCAAGGGGAAAACTGATATTATGACAGCGCACAACAAGTCGTTTCACCGGACGCCGCAAACTGTGCGGCGTCGGTGAACTCAACGTTATACTTTTGAATCAAAAATCTGGAGTGTGAAGTTGTCAACAAAAATCTATTTTGATGAGTCTGGCTTTACCGGGAATAATTTATTAAATCCAAATCAAACAATTTTCTCTTACGGTTCTGTGCAAGTAAATGAGGATGATGCAAGAGAATTTGTTCAATCCATTATACAAAGATACAATGTGCAAAATGGAGAGCTAAAGGGAGGTAAGCTAGTAAATTCTGTCAAAGGAAGAAGGGCAATAAGTGAAATACTTGATTTTCTTCAAGGCAGAATGAAGGTCTCAGTCTCAGAAAAAAAATATGCGTTAGCGGGAAAATTTTTTGAATACATATTTGAGCCAGTAATTCAAAAAAACAATGCTTTATTTTACCATTTGAATTTTCATCGTTTTATCAGCAATTTGCTATACGTCGAGTTTGTCGCACGTGGTGCTGGGGCGGAAGAAATATTTTTGGATTTTGAAAGTTTAATGCGTTCTGGTGATGAACAAGGACTGGCTTCTTTATTTTCTTCAAATACACATCCAAATATGTCACCAGTTCTTGGGCAAATACGTGATTTTGCAATACTCAACAAAGATTCAATAATGGAAGAGCTTGACGGATATGCTGGAGAAGGTGCTGGTAAATGGGTGTTAGACTTGAGTAACACAGCATTATTTTCATTATTGGCAAAGTGGGGAGAAGCATTTGAGCAAATAACTGCTCTCTGCGATCAATCAAAGCCTCTTTCAGACGATCAAGACTTGTTTAATGTTATGGTAAATCGTACTGACAAGAAGTCCTATCTTTTCGGAGAAGAAGAAATACCAATCACTTTCAATTTAAGTGGTCCTATTCAGTTTGTAGACTCAAAAACATCTCCTGGGGTTCAATTAGCAGACTGTGTGGCTGCTGCATTTGCTTATGCTCTGAATCGGGACAATACAGATCAATACGCCATTGAATGGCGAGAATATATTCCAACAACTGTTGTCTATGGAAGTGTGTTTCCCGATTTGGACTATGTTGATTTAAATAAGCATTCTGTACAAAGAAATGCTGTATTGTTGATCGAGCTTTTAGAACGAAGTAAACGGGGGGAAGATTTACTTGAAGGATTACCACAATATGTTGCAATGATTTCTGAGGCCCTCGTTTTTAATCCGATCCCAATAAAATTTGAAGTATAACATTTCGTTCAAGGGGACGCCGTAAACGGGAGCGGCTAAAGTAAAAGCTGTTGGCGGCGCCCCTTAACTCGGCGTTATGTGTCAAAATTAGGAATAGTATGAACAAATACATGAATACATTAAAAGAGTGTAGTGCGATTGCAAAACAAGAATATAAAGAAGTCAGTAAAAAGCTTAAAGAACTAAAAAAGGACCTAACTTCTTCACAAAATGTTTTGGTTGAAACTATTCTGGAACTTGACAAGTCTGACATCAACGATAAATCTGTTTATGATTCAATTAATGCGGTTAATAATAAAACTTCTGAATTACTAAAAACTGGATTCAACAATTTTGAAAATAGTTTTTCCAAAAAACAAGATACTCTTTCAGATTTCACGGTAACACTATTTGGGAGAACCAAAGCAGGAAAAAGCACAATTAGAGAGGCTCTAACAAATGGAGATGGAAGTACGATTGGGAAAGGGGCGCAGAGAACTACAAGGGATGTAAAGACTTATAATTGGAATCATTTAAGAATTTTAGACACCCCAGGATTCGATGCTTATAAAGGTGAAGAAGATGAAAAAATTGCATTTTCACAAGTTGATGAAACGGACTTGATACTTTTTTTAGTTACAAGTGACAGCATTGAGGAAAGTGAGTTTGAAAAATTAGCAAGCCTTCGTAGAGAGAACAAGCCTGTTATTATTCTGCTAAATATTCTATATGACCTAAAACATCCGATTAAAAAGAAACAATTCCTTAAAAATCCCAAGAAATATGTATCAATAAATGCAATAAAAGGTCATCTTAGCAGGCTGAAATTCCTTTCAAAAAAACACTTTGATATTCAAAATATTTCTGTAATACCAATACATGCATTATCAGCATTTGAAAGTAACTATGCGAATGGTGTTGAAAAAAGTAATTTATACAACGCATCAAATTTCAAATATTTCAGTGATTATCTATCAAAAGAAATAGAAACATCAGGCAAACAAAAAAGGGTTCAGAGTTTTAGGGATAGCTACATATTTCATTTAGAAAATAGCATAAAACCTGTTTATGAAGATTCATATAGAAGTCTAAAGCCTATTGTAAGATTACTAAGAAACAAGCAGTTTGAGCTCAAGAACTGGTTCGATAAATTTATACCCGATAAAAATGATGAGATAGAGAGAAAAGTAGAAAAACTATTTGAACCTTTGTTTAACCAACTTGATTATTTTGTCGACCAAACTATTGAAAATTCTGACTTCAATGATAAATGGAATAACACAGTCAGTAAATATATCACTGAAAATAAAGTTAAATCTATTCAAGAAAACATTATCACTGATATGAATAGATATTTAGAAGAATTCTTTAAAGAATTTGAGTTTGATATGAATTTGAGTCTTTCTAAAATTAAATCAGAGAAAATAAATGCTACCAAAAAGGATTCGACAGGAAAAGTAATAAGATGGGCTGGCGCAACTGCTGGTACTGCTTCAGCGGGAATTACTGCTGCAATAACAGCTGGAGCTATTACAAATGCATGGAATCCTGTTGGTTGGGGATTAGCAGTCGTAGCCATTGGCTTAGGAGTATTTTCTTGGTTTTGGGGTGACGATACTAAACGTTTCAATAAGCAAAAAGCAAGAATGAAAACTCGGATGTTCAATAATCTTGAAAAAATGCAGCGAAAAAATAAAGGAGCATTAAAAACATGGTTCTACAAAGATATCACTCATGGCTTAAAAAAGAAAATTACCCAAGATTTGTACCATCAAGTAGGGTCGTTTCAAAAATTATTAGATGAATATTCGGTAATTGCCGAAAAAATTGATTCATTCACGGAAAAAGAAAACATAGAATTAATTAAAAGATTATTAGAATTACATCATACAAAAGGTTACAATGCAAATAATATTTATAAAGTTGCAAGAGTTCAAGGTGTATTAACAAAAATATTAGTTGAAAGTCCTTTGTTTAATGAAAATAAGAACTGTAAAGACTTCATTCAAATATATGGTGAAAGAATTGTTGAGATTGAAAAAGAGAATGATAGAATAAAATTTTTACTTGACGCATTAAATGCTGATACTACAGAAATAATCAATGCTTTTTACAGCGATAAAAGAAAAAAATTCATTGTTAAGGTTGAAAAAGGTGTTGCAGGTAGAATATATGGCCATTTATGGAGTAACGTAAGAACTGCAGAAAAAATAATTAGTAATCAAATTCAAATAGAGATTATTTAAAATGAACGAAATAAAATTTAAAGTAGCAGAAAAGAAAACCACCCAATTATTTGAAAAGATAAAACATTTATTAGGTGAGATTCAAAATGATGAAATTGTTTTCATAGTTGATGAGTTTAAAAACAAACTTTCTGATTTACAAAAAAAAATTAAATTAGAAATTGCTTTTGTAGGGCAGTATAGTGCAGGTAAATCGACAATAATATCTGCAATATCAGGAAATAAAGGCATAAAAATAGGCCAAGATATTACTACTGATATTCCACAAGCTTATCCATGGGGTAATCTTTTATTAGTTGATACGCCAGGTATTTATGCAGGACGACCGGAACATGATAAGGTTAGCATAGAGTATATGAATAAGGCAGATTTACTTATATATGTTATTACATCACAAGGTTTCACCTCAGAAACGGCTGAAAACTTTAGGAAATTGGCTTTTGTTGAAAATCGTATTGATAAAATCATGCTTGTCATTAATAAAAGTTCACAAGGTGATAAAGAAGCGTATCTAAAAAATTGGATATCTGATGCGCTTAAAGTCACTGAACCAAAAACAGCAGATGATTTGTTTTTGTGTGTTATTGATGCAAAGGATTATTTGGAGGCTTTGGAAATTGAAGACCAAGAAGACAGCACTGAATTGATAAAATATAGTGGGTATAATCATTTCCTTGAAAATCTAAATGCTTTTATATCACATAAAGGAATTTTAGGGCGATTAATAACTCCATTGAATCTAATCCAAGATTATTTAAATAGAATAATAAATCAACTTACGGCTGGGAATGAGGATACTAAAAACTTATTAGAATTGCTTAACCGCAAGCATTTTCGATTAATTGAGAGCAAAAAGAATATATCAAATGTCGTTAATGGTCATATTGACACTGTAGTAGCTAATGTTAAAAAAGAGGGGAATAAAATAGCTAATCTTATAGAAAAAGATGGCGACAAAAAAACATTAGAATCAGAAAGTAAAAATTCAATAGAAAACCTTAAAACACTCACTGATGACATTAATAAGAAAATTGAGCATTCTATTGAAAGTGAATTTTCTCAATTACAAGTTGAACTTGATATTCTAATGCAATCTGAACTTGCTCAAACTCTTATAAATCAAGAATCAATAAAAGTGACATTTAATACTGATATTGAAATAAATGGCCTTGATAAAACAAAGGTGGAGTCAGGAATTAACATTCTAAATAATGTTAGCCGATTTGCACAAGGCTTTGCAATTAATAAAGGTGCGGTAAGTGCTGGAGCTAAAGGGTTAAAAGCAGTTTCAGGCAGTGATGCTCATAAAGTGATATATAACGTTGGTAAATTTTTCGGTCATAATTTCAAACCTTATGAAGCTGTTAAATATGCGGATAAGGTTGCCAAAGTAGGCTCAATAGTTGGTAAAGTTGCTGTCGTTTTACCTTTTTTAGTGGCAGGATATGAAGAGTATGCAGAGAGTAAATATGCTGAAAAAATTAAAGAAGAAAGACAAAAAGTTCGCCAGTCATATGATGAAATTGCTAATGAAATAAAAATTTCTTTTCAAAAACAGTTCGATAGATTCGTAACTGAAAGTTATGATATGGAATTAAGTAATACGGCCAAAATTATTCAAGGAATAAGAAATTCTGACAAGTTGAAAGAGGAAGAAGTGGTGAGCATTCAAGGACTTTTAAATGAAGGTAATAGCATTTTAAAAGAATTAAATTGAAGGCTATGGAGTGAAAAGGAAGAAAACACATAACAAACGGGTTAACCCGACGGCAAGGGCCTGCACTTTTTTAAGATTGAGGCGACTTTGAGGTTATGCGCTTTCTGTTATTTTTTGGTAGCCCTTGCCGCCGGTTACCCTTGGCGTTCGGCGTTCAAAAGCCCAGCGCCTGACATCTAAATTAAACAGGGCTGTGAAGGATAAATATGAAAACAAAATTAATTATTGCGACAGGAATGCTAACTTTGGCTATGGTCACCCCATCATTTGCATGGGATAGTTCATTTGGCAATAACGAACAAACGGAGGGTTCCGATAGTTCGTACAGCAATAACCAGCAAAAGCAGGGTTATGAAAGTTCGTTTGGTAACAAATACCAGTACGACTTAAATAATCCATCAGACAAAGTAGAATATAATGTGGATCCAGCTGCTCAATTAAAAGATAGTATTGATGTAAATCCTACTCGTAAATTAGAACGTGGGATTGGAGAAAATGGCGGTAGTGTCTATGAATAGTAGGGGCTAATTATTAACAGCTATTTATGGCCAAAAGGTAGAATTACCTTTTGGCCATGTTGGCAGAGTAGCGTTGTTGTGGAATGGATAATCAGTTTTTAGTGATTTTATTATTGCCCTGTGCAATTCGGAATAAATTATCATGTATGTATTTAAATTAAACAAATCGCCTGACTCATCAATCGAAGAGTTTGAAAGCGCTCTTCACTGTGCAAGAGAGTCCGTTGAGAGTGTTCTTGACAATGATATATTAAACATCAAGGTCGTTGAAAATACCATTGTTATTGATCTCACTCATCAACAACAATCAATTGATATGACAATTTCTGAGTGCAAAGAAAAAATTAAAGGGTGCTTTTGCGATGCATCAGGGAAGTTATATCAAGAATTTACTCAAATAGTCGTACAAGAGAAATAGTTCACCTAAGGATATATTTTAGGTAGGGCTTATTTTATTGTGGGAAAGAGAAAGGAGGTAAATCAGCTTTTGCACCTTTGGGTAGGTTTTTAAGTGCGTCAAGTAAAAAACCCACTATAATTTATCTCAAAAACAAGTCGGCAAAAAGCGCCGAATCGGGTAGCCGGGGGTTTTTCTCCCCCAGCCCCCACAACACCCTGCATGCGGGTCCGCACAGGGCGTTTAATCAAGAGTGCCGGGCCGTAACCGGGCAAATTACCTGAAGGACAGTTTTCCAATA
>JAVEPM010000113.1:0-7206 GCA_034008115.1 Methanolobus sp. | reverse complement strand
TGAGAAAGTTTGTGCTGGAAATCATGTCTCTGGTTTGCTATCTTTTCATGTAACTTTGCTACAAGCAGAGATTGCTTCTTCCTGTTATTAGAGCCTTTCTTTTTATAAGACAACTTTCGTTGCTCTTTCTGCAACTTTCCCAATGATTGTTTCAAATACTTAGGATTTTCAATCTTTTCACCAGTTGAAAGAATAGCAAAATGACTAAGTCCAACATCAATCCCGATACTTGGTCCTGAACTAACTTTCTCCGGTGTATCCTGGCCATCATCGACCAGTATGCTTATGAAATACTTTCCAGTTGATGTTTTAGATACCGTTGCAGTCTTCATTTTGCCATTAAAATGACGATGAAACTTTGCTTTAATTGGATTACATATCTTTGGAAGTTTGATCGTGTTATGGTCAAAATCAACGGTATAATGTTGTGGGAACTGAAAAGATTGTACAGGATTTTTACGTGATTTGAATTTCGGAAAACCTGCTTCTTTTTTAAAGAATTTCTGGAATGCTTTATCCAAGTTATCAACAGAACTCTGTAAAGATTGGGAATTGATCTCTTTTAACCATTTATATTGGGACTTAAGACCAGGAATCATATTCTTAAGATCATTCTTACGCAATGATCTGTTCTCATTAGTATACGTATTTTTCTTCAGGTCAAGTGCCCAATTGTATATGAACCTACAAGTACCAAATTGTTTACTAAAGAAATCTTTCTGGGATTTATCTGGATACAAACGATACTTATAAGCTTTGAACATAATCTAAATAATTTATGGGCTCTTAACATATACATTTAATGTTTGAACTTAATACAAAGTATCATACATCAAACTAATATTATAGATAAAACGCTTACATCCCCGATGTTCTTGAACAAAGTCCAAGAACTCCCATTAAATCTCTGATTTAATGCGACACTAAAGATATCGGGGTTTTACGCTATAAAATATAAAATATGAAAAATATTGAATACAGAAAAAAGAAAAGATAATCAAGTTTTTTAACTTCCATTACATGGATAGACGTACGTCCCAAACTTGTGTAGCAACGGCTCTCCATTGCCAGTGCTACCTCTTCAACTCTGCGCAGAGAAGAATTAACAAGTGGAACAGAAAGAGAAAATATTGCTTTTACAGGCGTTTTTTTGATATTCAATCCACGAGAGAACTGTGCTTCCTTCAGGCTTCTAAAGTTGTCATACAGCAACGGTACAAAATAGATAGACAGGGACATCATCATGGCAAGGTCATGGGAAGAAATACCCATGTACCTCAGTGGTAACGGACGAAGAAGTCTTTCAATACCTGTTGTAATCCTTGATGCTGATGTGGTCGCTGTGAGTAAGGCTGCAAAAAGCAGCAAGAAAATAAAGCGCAACGTAATGATACTGCCCAGCAGCAGACCCTCATAACTTAGCGATATCCATTTGAATCGATAAATTGTGTTTCCTTCCGTAAAAAGCAGTTGGGTAATAAAAAGAATAGCAAAAAAGAAGAGCATAGGACGTACTGAACGCACAAAGTGCATTGCTGGCAGCTTGCAGCTAATGACCAGACTTAAAAAAACAAACGTTAGTAGCACTATTTCAACAAACGATGAAGCTTCAAGAATGCAGATACTTGAAAGCATAAGACCAATTATCTTTGTCCTGGGGTCGAGCCTGTGAAGCAGGGAACTGCCTGGAACGAATGACAAAAAGAGATTATTCATCCTGATTTACTCCCTTTTCCTCCAGTTCATTTCTTATCTCCCTAAAAGCATCATCCACTGAGAAAATATCTTCATTGACATTGAAACCTGCCAGATTAAGCTCTTTCATAAGGAGAGTTATCTCAGGCAAAGGAGATGAAACTGATTTCAGATACTCTTTGGGAGTACCAGCGAAAGCTACTTTTCCATTTTTAAGAAGAATCACCTTCTCAGCAAGCGGAAGAAGTTCACATATCTGATGTGAAACAACAATTATGGAAATACCAGAACGATGAAGTTTTTTCAGTGTTGAAAGTAATGATGAACGGTTCTGCGGATCAATGCCTGAAGTGGGCTCATCCAGAACCAGGTATTCTGGTTTCATGGCCATTACTCCTGCCAGTACTACCAAACGCATCTGACCACCGCTTAGAGCAAAAGGCGAAAGACCAGAAATATCCGAATCCAGACCAAGCAGATACAAGGCATCACTTACCCGTTTATCCAGAGCCTCACCTTTTAATCCAAAATTAGATGGTCCAAAAGAAACATCTTCAAAAACAGTCCTCCCGAAGAGTTGCTTTTGAGGATATTGCATCAACAGACCGGCTATTAAGCGCAGATCCTTACTTGTAGATCCTATTCCACTCACTGTTACAGAACCTGACTGGGGGCTGAGAAGACCGTTAAAGTGCCTGATAAGGGTGGATTTACCAGACCCTACTTCACCCGTTATAAGAACGAACTCAGCTTTTTCGATAGATAAATTTACATTGTTAAGTGCCTGTTTTTCGAGCGATGTCCCGCGGTTATACCAGAAACTCACATTCCTTAGATCAATCGACATAAAGCCTCCCTGAGTTCTTCCCGGGATAAGGGGAAACAGGCCGGATCTATAAAACCGGAATCACAAAGCCTTTTTGCCAGCTCGATCATAGGCGGGAGCTCGAAACCGAAATTCATGGCATCTCCCTGACTTAAAATAATACGTGGATTGCCATTATGCGTGATGCTGCCATTTTCCATTACTATTAAACGATCTGCATGGACAAGCTCTTCCAGGCGATGGGTTATATACACAACAGTAGTTCCGTTTTCATTCAATTGTGTAATCAGGTCCAGAATTTCCTTTCGGGACTTAGGGTCCAGCATGGACGTTACCTCATCAAATAATATAATTTCAGGTTCCATGGCTAGAACAGAGGCCAATGCAACTTTCTGTTTCTGACCACCACTTAATGATCTCGGAGTATGATCTTTGTACTCCTGCATGCCAACATTCTGAACTGCCCGATTCACACGCTTGCGTATCTCTTCCTGCAAAAGACCAAGATTCTCAGGACCAAATGCAAGATCCTCTTCCACAGTCATCCCTAAGAACTGTGACTCTGGATCCTGAAAAACCATACCTGTCATCTGACGTATATTCAGGATGGATGAAGGGTCAGTGGTATCCATTCCATTCACGATAACAGAACCTTCGGTGGGAAGAAGAAGAGCATTCATGTGGCGTAAGAGTGTGGATTTACCAGAGCCGTTCTTACCTGCTATGGCTACGAACTCTTCTTTGCAGATATCCAGGGAAACTGAATCAAGTACCTGTGTGCCGTCAGGATAACGATAAATCAGATTGTTTATGCGAATCATGCAACCCTTTAGATAGAGTATCTGGACGCTATGACCGATGATGCAATTATTTTAAGAATGGCTCCTGGGAGGTATGGGATGAGACCAAGTGCTATAGCCTCTGGAAAAGAGAGACTTGCAACGTTTGTGAGCTGCAAAACACCGAACAGGTATATAGCAAACAATCCTGCCAGCATGAATAACATATTTAGATGCACCTTATCCCGACCATATCGGTCACAAAGAAATCCGATTACAAAAGCACCAAATATAAAGCCTATGAGATAGCCACCGGTTGGTCCGAAAAACATGCCCAGCCCAGAACTGCCACCTGAAAATACAGGAAGACCTGCAATTCCCAAAAGCAAGTAGACTATTACACTTATTGTCCCCCACCTGGCTCCCAGAATTGCTCCTGCAAGCAATATAAAAAGAGTCTGCAAAGTTATTGGAACTGGACTAACAGGAACAGGGATCTTAATGTAAGCAGCAACTGCCATCATAGCAGCAAATAGGGATGCAAAGACCATTTTTCTAATATTGTCATTATGAGAATATACTTTGTCTACCACAAAAAGTCACCAGCCATTTTTGAGAATGCTATATATGTAAAAATCTGAATTGACAGATATATGGACATAAATAGCATCGTCAACCATTTATGAAGTAAGTGGTTTACAAAATATATAATCCTTATTCATAAAGGAAAACAGAATGAGAATATACAGATAAAAAAGATATCAGTGTGCAGGGAGAACCTGCACTGAAAAGAAAAGTTACATATCCATGTCAGGCTGTGGCATACCTGGTGGCATTGCGCCTTGCTTGTTGCTTGCAGCCACAACATCGTCGATCCTGAGGATCATTACTGTTGCATCAGTTGCTGCATTTATTGCTTGGGTTTTTATTCTGAGTGGTTCAAGGACATCATTCTTGTACATGTCTACAACCTTGCCGGTGTACACATCAAGACCCATGTTCTTGTTACCCTGCTCGTGCTGTGAGCGAAGCTCAACGAGTTTGTCTATTGGGTCAAGGCCTGCATTCTCTGCAAGTGTCTGAGGAATTATTTCAAATGCTTCTGCAAACTTGTCGACTGCCAACTGTTCTCTGCCCTTGAGAGTTGATGCATGTTCCCTGAGTCTGAGTGCAAGCTCGATCTCTGGAGAACCGCCACCAGCAACGATACTACGATCTTCCAGTGCTACACCAATGACACAGAGTGCATCGTTTAGTGCGCGCTTGAGGCTGTCAACAATATGTGTTGTACCACCGTGAAGGATAACTGATGCAGTATTCTCTTCCCTACAACCAAGGAGGTAGGTCATCTTTGAACCATGGAGATCCTTTTCTTCAACGGATCCAGCAGAACCAAGGTCACTTGATCGGATATCAGTTACATCCTGGAAAAGTGTTGCACCTGTTGCCTTTGCAAGTTTAGTGAGATCGCTCTTTGTGACCCTTCTGCAGGCATAGATACCAGCCTTTTCAAGATAATACTGCGCAAGATCATCAATGCCTTTCTGGCAGAATACAACGTTTGCACCGCTTGCAATGATCTTATCCACCATTTCCTTGACCATTTTTTCTTCCTGGTCAACGAAGCTTTGCATCTGGTCAGGTGATGTGATCTTTATCTCTGCAGTTTTCTCGATCTTTTGAAGCTCAATTGCAAAGCTTGCAAGGAGGATCTTTGCGTTTTCGATCTTCTTTGGCATATTTGGTCGGACTCTTTCTTTATCGATCACAAGACCTTTGATGAGCTTTGAATCAAGAATGCTACCGCCTTCACGTTTCTCAATAGTGATATCGCTTACGTCGACCTTGATACCGTCATCAGTTTCTTCTGAAACTGAAAGTACTGCATCAAGAGCAATATCTGCGAGGAAGTCCTTGTACTCACCTGCTGCTTTTCCTGTGAGAGCTGTCTTTGCCAGCTTTTTCAGGGTTTCCTTGTCGTCCTTGGATACTTCAATGGTAATTGTTTTCAAGATCTCAACAGCTTTCTCTGCTGCATGTCTGTAACCATTTGCAATAATTGTGGGGTGAACTCCTTTTGCCATAAGCTCCTCTGCCATTGTAAGAAGTTCTCCAGTAAGCACTGCTGCTGTTGTTGTACCATCGCCGACCTCATCGTCCTGGGTCTTTGCTACTTCAACTACCATCTTTGCGGCCGGGTGTTCGATGTCCATTTCCCTGAGGATAGTAGCGCCATCATTTGTGATGACGATATCTCCAAGTCCATCAACAAGCATCTTGTCCATACCTTTAGGACCAAGGGTGGTCCTTACTGCTTTTGCAACTGCTTTCCCTGCAAGTATATTGATGTTCTGAACATCTCTTGTACGGCTATTATTATTTCTGTTCCCTGAAGCGTATGTAGGTTGTCCTGCCAATTTTTAACCTCCTAATAATCATAAATCCTGTTATATAGTAATGTTAGTCATAATTGAGCACTTTTACTCGTACTGCTCAATCTAAATGCAGGCAGTTCTATATAAAGATAACTGCTGAGATATGGATGAATATGAAGAGGAAAAACAGAGTATAGCAAAACCCCATTAAGGAAAAATAACATATAAATAAAGAAAATAATTAAAAAGCAGGTCATTGACTGCCATATAACTTATTCAGATGCGTACGTATCATACAATATATATGATCCCTGTAACACCCTGCATCAGGTATATCAAATATCGCCATTCCCCCGGCATTCCAGGAAACATTTGAGATAACGTTTTTCCGTTCCATTTCATCGATCACCTGCTTGAGTGTTAAAAGATCATCGACCGTTTGTCTCCAGTCACCAGCATGCGTTTCTGAGGAAGCTATCCCTGCGGCAAGTTCCAATTGTTGCAAAGTAAATGTGTACACCTGGAACAAATGAACATCGTCCGTTGTTAACTTGATCAATCCACTTTTTGAGTCTTGCCGTAATACTTTCAGGATGAGTGGAACGTCAGATGATCGAAAAACACCCGTGTCCATCTTTTCAGTATATATATTGATTTCCTGCATATTTTCACACCCGGGACATTAACCTATTATCTAAGATACTCTCTTATGCAAATAAGTATTGCTGAAAGACTGGATAAAACTAAAGAAAATAAAATCAACACTTCAAATACGACCAGGGACATTAAATATGCAGCCGTTTCTGTTTGCAGTTTAATAGAAAACAATTGTCTGGATACAGGCGGTTTTAACGAAATTGACCATATTACATCTGAGTTCGAATTCCTGTACAGAAAGATCATCTGCATTAAGATATCTGTAGAACATTTCTCTAAAATCATCAAATTTTTGCTTGTCTTCTTCCTTCATAATTCACCTGAACTTACAAACATTTGCATACATAGCACAATTACATATATAATTACTATTATATAAAAATATTGTGTTCATAATTTACATGTCAAAACACTAAGTACCTATATCAAAATAGCACTGACAAACAAAATCCCCATTGTATTATAGTGGAGTTAAATTCATTGTAGTATATCCCCTCTTTAGTCATCAAATAAATGAAAATAACAAAAACTGAATTGCTGTAAAATATAAAGGATAGAGAGCTTATACAGTCGAGTAATCATATGTTAAAATGGTGGTTTAAGGCTATGGAGGAAAAAAGATAAAGGAAAGGTTATTTTGAAACATGGAGCAATCTTTCTGCGGGAATTATAATGTTTATTGTTTTGCTGATGGTAGTTGACAATGCATGACCTGGACTCAAGCCAATATAATTAATGTAAAACGTAACTATTCAGCCTAGCACAATCTGCCTATTGGTACTGATTTCATCGAAATGGAGATATCTGCTCACTAATAATCTAAGAATCAAAAAAGCAATCAATAGTAACAATCAAAATAAATTTTCCTAATGAA
>JAVEPM010000112.1:0-7310 GCA_034008115.1 Methanolobus sp. | reverse complement strand
ACTTTACATCGTTTCGGTATTAAGCTTAGCCATAACGGCTGGGGGTGTGGCAAGTGTGGGAGAGCGTGCTACGTTTTCGTCCCCCGACGAAAACGCCCGAGCGGGCGAAACCGCTCCGAAGTTCCAGTATCAACCCACATTGGCTACACCCCTTGTTACCGCCAGTTTTTTATTCTCTTGATGATTTCGTGTCAAAGATATTCAAATAATTTGTTTGCTGACATAGTGTATTTTTTGCTAATCTTTATGCGAGAATTTCTTAACTATGCTTTTGTTAATACCCTTAAATAAGATTACTCAATAATGTTTGTAAGAATCCCGTTTACAAAAATCAGTCTTCCTTTGCCTACATATCTCCAGATTTCCATTTCCCCTGCACTGTCAGTAAAACGCTTAATGTCAAAAGTTATGCCCCAAGCATCCTCACACATCTGTTTTGTCATCCCAATTTTTACTTGATTGTTTGCAACAAGCCTTCCAAATTCAGCACCATATTTTTTAGTATATCCCTCAACTCTAGCTTTTTCTTCGGAAATTCTTCTGCTTTCTTCTCTGTGCATTTCTTCTTTTAACATCACTGCATCTGAAAACACAGGACGACCGCTTTGGCTATTGTTAAATAGTAGAAATGATTGGTCGTTGTTTCTTAATATATAAACAAGAATCACCCGTTCGTCAGAGTCAGGATTATTTGATTTACCTAGAGCTTCGCTTCGGATTAAAGTAAATTCACCATTCCATTCAGTTTTTACCTCTACACGTAAAAACTCGTCAACTTCAGGAAACTTCCGTGCACTAAAGTAATCCTTAGTTACTAATTTGCTGTTTTTTATTAAATTCTGTTTTTTTACAAAATATGGAACTAAAATAAACCTATTACTATAATCGGATTCAACCGAAAATATTACTTGCCCTGTTGTTTCATCCTTTAGCTCCAAAAGCAATGCGCCACTTAAACCTAAACCAATGTTTTTATCCTTTTTTACACGGTCGTAGTACTGTGTTTTGTCCAAAGAAGGATGGATTTTGAGAATAGTATAGTACTTGTCTCCAACTTCTTCCCAAGTTAGATATTCCAATGGATTAGAATCAATGAAGAAAATTGTGCTGGTTTTATTAAATTCTTTACTATATGAGGGGTAATAAATTTGTAGTCCAACGTATCTTTTGTAAAATTCTTCTACCGTGCATTTTTCATCATTTGGTATACGCCAATGAGTTCTATAGTAAGAACCGTAACTTACAAAAGCCTCTAAACTATCGTATGCAGGGGCTGGGATTACTTTTTTCTCAGGCTCTTTTTTCTCAACTGTGGTAACAGAAATTTGAGCATTGCTATGTTTGCAAAGGAAAGTAAGTGCAATTAATATGCTGATATATAGTTTCATAATATTCTTGTGTTTTAATACGATTAAATAGAAAACTGTTTACTCTCAAAATTTGACCAATCCATTGTTTTTATAATGATTTTATCGGATTGATTTTTAAGGCTATAAATGTCAAATCGGTTTTTTAGAGGAACACCCTGTTCGTCCTCCATATAACCGTGATAGTGAGGTCTGTAAACAGCAAGTACTTGCTGGCTTTTGTTTGGAATGTGCCTTGATGAATTAAAATCCCTAAGCATTGGATACTTTCTGGAATAATCTGCTTTTTGCCCAATGTTTATGGTGAAGACTACTTTAACGCTGCAAAAATGATGCATAAGTTCAAGTGCTTCAATAAACTCATCAACTTCACCGTATGCTCTGTCCCAAGGGTCGTACTTGTTAAGGAAATCGCTGTTGTCGATAAAAACGGTTGAATACGACTTGTCCTGTAACAGCCACATCAACTTTACGTAAGTATCTAATCCAAAGTACTCGAAATCTGTTCTAATCTCAAGACCCGGATTAATGCTACTGTCGATGCTTACAAGGTATTTTTCAATTTTCTCCTTATAATCCTGGTAGCTAATAAATAGCACCTTTTCCCTTTGTGCTAAGTGGTTGGCGAGTTTAAGGCAAAATGCGGTTTTCCCTTCACCCTTTAACCCGCCAACAGCTGTTAGCCCAATTGGCAATTCTATTGATTCCATAGTTTTTGAAGATTGGTTAATATGGAATCAAAGGTAGTGCGGGGGTGTGCCAAAGGGTGGCACACGTTAGAGGAATTTTACCTAACCTCTAATTTTTTATTATTTATGTATTCTTTAACTTTGTTAACGACTTCATTTACTACGCTAATATCTCCTTTCTCAAAATCCTGTAATTTATTGTATAACTGTTTTTTATCGTAAATTATATCGCAATTCTTCCATTCCCATCTTTGATTTTCTTTGTTTTCTACCAATAAACCAACAAAAAGAGATTGTTTTTCGAATACACCCTTTCCATTAAAAGATTCTATACCTAAACGTCCATTTGAAGCAGGAATGAAGATACTTCTGAAAGATTTAATATCGACTTTTTCGGCATTTGGGTAATCATTTATTAATCTATTAAAAACAGCATCTCTTAGCCTGCTAGAAACATCTTCAATTGCTGAGTCAAAAGTGTTTTTTATTTTTTCGGCACTAGCAATATCATTAAGGATTGCTTTTTTTACTTGCTCCTCCATAAGTGTTGATGTTAGTTGATTGGTTAAACTCTTTATAAGAATAATATACTGATTAATTGATTCACGAAGTATAGGATAAGAGACGCTTGATTTTAAGCACTCTTGTAGCCATTTTATGATGTCTTCCCTATAAGAAATACAGTGGTAATCGGTATTTCTCTTTAAAACTACTTCTTGCTTATCATTCATTGTGCTTTTCTTACTTGGTTCATCCCCTTCAAGCGTTAGATAAAAAAGCCATTTACCTGTTTTGTTGTCCAAGAAGTTTTTATATCTAATTAATTGAAAATCTTGGTCATCTGCAAAAATCTTATTCTCAATGCAAATATTGAAATGTTTATTAGAAAGATAGGTGTCAATTCGCCCCCCTTCAGTTTTATCTTCATTAATTTCTCCAATATAGTACTCTGAAAATACAGATGTACTTGATGTATCTTGAATAGCTATTCGATTATGCGATTCTAGAACATTAGTGGTTAAATAATTCAGGAATAACTTCAAAAATTCATCCCCTAACCCGTGTGAGCCCTTAGGATTAAGTAATTCTGCAATCATAGCAGAGTGAGTTTTCACTTCATCAGTGCGCCTGTCGAGAATATCAAATAGATTAAAATTTTCACCCTTCAATAGAGATATTTCTTCGTATTTCTCGCTTAAAGCTTTAACATCTTTTAAAAGAGAACCGAGTTTATCCATAATAGTAATTAGTTTTTATTCAGACAGATAATTATATATTTTATAGCCATACTTGTAATTCGGGTACTTTAGAACTACTTGCTTAAGAAAAATTTTTTCTTTTATTATTTCACCCAAAGTTGACCCTAAGAGTGGTTGACTTAAATAAACATCAATTTCACTTTGGTTATTATGGTTGAAGTCATCTACGAATTTAGCTATAATTTCCTTTTTATTTATTCCCGTTGCAAGAGAAAATAATGAAATGAGTTGATGCGGGTATGCAAGCCAACCCAATGAATCCGATAAAATACTATCTATTGCGGGGTTATTTTCCCCAATAAAAGGTGTTAAAGGTTCATCTATATCAGGTAGATATGTAGCAAGTAGTGTTAGCGCATTTATATCAACGCTAATAATATTCTTTAAATGCTTTTTTAATGAGTATTTAGGAATATTATAAGAGTCGTTTATTGGCTGAAAATAAAGAATCTCACTTGCATATACTATATGTGCTTTGCTTAAGCTATCGGTAACGTTGTAAGTCTTTTCTAGTTTATTTCTTAATGCTGTGTTGCTTTCTGATAGCTTTATAACTTTTTCTTTCAAACGCTCAATTTTTGCGCCCCTTATTTCCAAATTTATTTCTCTAATATTGCTTTCTAGGTATATTAAGAAGTGAACTTTTGATTTAATAGTAATAAAAACATCCTGTGAGTGAATAGCTATTGAATACTTGAAACTCAAATCAATTATTGTATCGAGCTTATTAAGTGCATTTGAAAGTGGTATTTTTCTTATCTCATTCTCAAAATCTCTGACCTTAACTGCGTAATCAAATTCTTGTGAGCGAATTGCGGATAATTTTTCTGTTTTTACCAGATGGATTAAATCTTTTTTGTTTGTTAAGAATTCCCTAGCATCCTTTTTGCTCTTTTTTAAATGAAGGTTGCAGCTATTTTCGTTCGGATTCAATAGAATCCGCACTCTTATCCTAAAACGCTTTAATTTTCTTAAAAATTTGGCAAACTCATAAAAATTTGCTTGAAAAATAAGTTTCTCTAAGCATTCAAGCAATTCTTTTTCTAATGTATTGGCATCTATCATAGTAGGATTGTTTTCCTACAAAAATAGACACTAATCCTGCCAAACTATGGCACACTAGGTTTGCTATTGTAGTGTTTAATGCTTTGTTCGAGTTCGTTCTTAATTCTTTCTGCTAAACCTGAGGGTTTTAATACAATAACGTCGCATCCATGTGAAAGGATTTCCATAATAAAATCGTGAGTTATTTGTAATTGCAGTTGTATTCTAAGCTCTGTTTTATTGTCAATCAATAACTTTTGTGATTTATGTAGAGGTACAGATTTAATAAACTTACCTTTTAAAGGGCTAAAGGATAATTCAACTAATTCTGATTCAGAATTCTGTAGTTTAAAGATTCCAAAACTATTATCAAAGAAATTGTCAGGGTTAATATCTTCTGGTATATGATAATTTGTGTTTGGTTTAATTATTAATGTATTTCTTTGAACTCGTTCTAATGCAAATGTTTTAACTTGTTTATCGTTAATGTCTTTTCCAATTATATACCACCTGAATTTAAACTCTTTTAGAAAGTAGGGTTCAATATTTCTTAGTGTTATATCTCCTCCAACATATTTGTAATATGAAAACTCAATAATATTATTATTCTTTATGGCGCAAAGAATTGTTGAAATATGCTCACTTCCTGTATTATGAAAACCTGTTGAAATGTATTTGCTGATTTCCCTAAATTGTTCTAATGTATTTATAATTCTATACGATTCAATTAGTAAAGATGTGTTCTCTTGGATAATATCATAATCAATAAAATAGCCTTTGTTTACATTGTCATACTCAATTTCAACTCCAAATAATTCTTCAATTTCATTTACATCCCTGTGAAATGTCCTTTTTGAGTAACCAACCGCTTCATCATTCCAAAGAATTGATTTATTAAATTTTTCAATTATTTCATTCAGTGTTATATACGGGTTATTCTTTATTAAATCAAAGAGCCATATATACCTTTTAAAAAATGTTCTTTTTGACATATCATTTATTCTTTTCGAGCATAAAGATAGCAATCAAGTCTGTCAAACTATGTCAGAATATCCAAATCTTATTATAATAATCTAGTAATCTGTGATTTCTTTCAAAATTGGCGGTAACGGCTAAGGGTTGTGAGCAGTGGGGGAGTTCGTGGCGCATCGTCATCATCCGCCGTTAGTGCCGCCCCCGTGCGGGTTCTGCTGACTCGAAGTCATCACATCCCCCACATTGCTTACACCCTTTGTTACCGCCAGTTTTTTTAATAATGTTCATCTTTCCAATCATCAATTTCAAAAACTGCATCTATTTCATCAATTACTCCAGCATTTATTTGAATTTGCAAACAAGTTGATGCTACAGTCCTATCTTCAGTTTTGTCCTTAATAAGATCGAGTTTTTGTATTAAATCCTCTTCAATCTCCTCATCATAAACGCTATAATAATTTTCTAACCCTTCCAGCGCGGCGTATTGTTCTCTTACATTTTTACTATTTATCGAGTCCACAAAAAGTTTCTTTGCAATAGGAATATGGTAATAGTCTATTAATTCTGCGAATAATTCAAGAGAACTTGCTCGCCTCAAATCACTTCCTTTACTATTATCATCTTTTAATTCAAGAATTTCAAGAGCCAAACCAATCAGCCGAGATAAAATCTTTTTGCCCACATTATCATAGTCTGTATTTGGTGTTAATTCTTCATTTTTACCAATTTCAAGTCCTTGTATCAGGACAATTTTAAACGGAATTTTAATTATTAAACTCCAGAAGTCTTTCTCTAAATTCCTTAATATCCTATTCTTTGTTTTTGCTATTTTGAGGATGGTTTCACAAATCAATTCAATTTCAGCGTAACTTATTCTTTTTCTTAATGATTCATCCAAATGTATAAAGATGTATTTATAATCAATTTTATTGTCAGAACCTTCAATTATTAAATCTACCTCTTTGCAGACTCCTTTTATATCCTTTTTCTTTATTATTTCCATTGTTATATATTTGACGGTTATCTCTCTTGAAATTGGCGGTAACGGCTGGGGGTGTGAGCAGTGGGGGATGACGTGGCGCAGCGTCGTCATCCGCCGTTAGGGCCGCCCCCGTGTGAGTTCTGCCGACCCGAAGTCATCGCATCCCCCACATTGCTTACACCCCTTGTTGGCGGTAGGTTTTTAAAACTCTCATTTATTTAATTGCCATCCATCAAGCGAATTAAACTTTCAACATACTTCCCGAAAAATGATTCCTTTACCTTAGGCGATAGCCTTGGATAAATTTTCATCATAACCTCAGGGTTAAATTCGGGTAGCATAGCAGCGCTCATCTCGAGGTCAAGGTTATTCTCAATGAAATTAAGTTTAACCATTTCTATTTCGTTTCTGAGTTCAGCAATTCTCTCATCCATTTCGATTGAGATTAGTTGTTCATTCTTTTTTTCAAATAGTTCAACCAGCTTCTGTTCGAGAGGGAATATTTTTCTTAAGATTTCGGCTTGCTGTTTCCCCATATCATTTCCTTGTGCTGTGAATTCTATTCCGTAATCCAATTTCTTGGCTTTAATTTCTATGCTTTCGTTAGGGAATATGAAAAAGTATATATCAAGATTAATCCCATCACCGCAGGTTAAGGCTTTGCTATGATAAAAACTGTCGCTATCTATTCTCACAAGATGCCACATTGGTAGATTCAGGTTATGGCTAAAATCAAAAGTTTCATTTACGCATTTCGTCTCAAGTTGGATTACATCTTCACCCATTTTCAATGGTAGAAGAAATACATTCAAAGTTGTAGAGTCATTTAATCCTTCAATTTGACCTTTTACTGAAATGGATTGGCCATTAGTTGACCAAGTAAACGTAAATAAAATTATGAATGATATTAAATACTTTTTCATATTTTCGATGTTGTTGTGAACGTAACTGCTTGTTTTGTCAAACTTGCCGCCAACGGTTGGGGGTTGTGAGC
>JAVEPM010000111.1:0-7328 GCA_034008115.1 Methanolobus sp. | reverse complement strand
AAATGCAATATTTTTTTGTTGTTTAATAAAAATTATTGTATTTTTGTAATGATATTAAAAAATCGTTAATGGGTTCTGCGGTTTTTTATAAATTAAAATGAAAAAAATGAATTTTTAGAACCCACCTTAACAAATAAATGCAAATAAGATTTAAAAATATAGTTTTAAATAGTTATACAAGAATAGCTATGACTCTCTTATTTTTAATTACATTATTTTGTCAAATATCTAATTCATACTCTCAAAATCGCTTAGTGTTTAATAATAATTCTTATATTGTAATGAATAATTCCTGTTATCTTGTCATTGATAATATTTCGAGCAATGCAATTACCCTACTAGGTACAGGAGGTAATATAATCTCAGAGAGCGAATTTAATATAATTAAATGGAACATAGGAACTGCAACAGGAACATATACTATCCCTTTCACAAAATCCCCAAGCAATAAAATCCCTTTCGGCATAAATATTTCTACTGGTGGAACAGGGAGTGGCAGTATTTTATTTTCAACTTACGGAGGTAATTGGGATAATTCTTTATATATGCCAAGTGATGTTGTAAGTATGATTAATGAAGGGGGAAATAACAACTCCGATTTTGTTATAGACAGGTTTTGGATTGTTGATGCCGTAGATTATACTGTAAAACCAACTCTAAGTCTAAATTTTACCTACCTTGATTCTGAGTGGAGTGTGGCTAACAATACTATTTCTGAAACAAATCTTGGTGCACAACAATACAATTCTACAGACAATACTTGGTGGGGCTACCTACCTCAAGGGGTTGTTGATATTAATTCAAATACGATTAGTGCTGTTCCTGTTGATCCTTCTTATTTCTTCCGATCGTGGACTCTTGTAGATAATAGTTCGCCACTACCCATAGAATTAATTGAATTTAACGCTAAGTGCGACAGACTAAATGAAGAAATTACAGAGGTGTATGTTTATTGGCAAACCGCTTCTGAAAACAACAACGATTATTTTGTGCTTGAAAAAAGCATTGATGCTATAAATTGGGTTGAACTTGCAAATATTGATGGCGCAGGCAATAGTAATATTCTGTTAAATTATGATTATGCTGACCAACTAACAAGTTTTGACGCTCAACTCTCGACTCTATATTATCGTCTAAAGCAAGTTGATTTTAACGGAAACTTTTCTTATTCCAATATCATCACGACATACTGTTCAAATAATATTATCGAAATTATTTCTATTTATCCTAATCCGACAGATAATTATTTCAAATATGATATTTTTTCCACGATAGACAGAGAAATAATAATTTCCATTATTAATGTTTTAGGAGAAAATATTATTTGTGAATATAAAGAAATCAAAGCAGGGATTAATAATTATACACTCAATTTTTCTGCAATAGCATCAGGTGTTTATTATTTTAAAATTGAAACTGCAGATAGACAAAATTATGATAGTAAACAAATCACAATTAAATAAAGAAATAATGTATAGAACTACACAATGCCTAAACTTTAAATCAGACCTACATTTTGTGGGCAAATACCAAAGCAATCCCCAAAATTATTACCAAACCTTTTTTCACATTTATAGTCTTATATTATAAATAGTAGTATTAAAAAATTGTATTAACCACATTTAAAACAATAGCTTATGAACACGAATTTTATTTTTACAGCAAAGTTTTTTCTAATTGTATTTTTTAATGTCAGTATTCAACTTTTATCTTTATCAAGTTTTGCACAAAATGTTGGCATAAGCTCAACAGGCGTAACGCCTAACGATAAAGCCTTGCTAGATTTAGATGCATCACCAGGCAACGATAAAGGCTTACTAATACCAAGACTTAGTACCACGGATCGTGATGCTATAGTAGCTCCCATACCCGAGAGTTTACTTATTTACAATACTACTACTCAATGTTTTGAGGCATGGAACAGTATTGAATGGGTAGCCTTTGGTTGTATTGGTGGTTGTGATCTACCATCAGCAGATGCAGGTTCTGACATAAACCCAGCCTGCGACGTAACAACAGCTACTTTAGCAGGAAACACTCCCACGGTAGGTACTGGCACATGGAGCGTAGTTTCCGGCACTGCCACTATAACCACTCTAACATCTCCCACATCGGGTGTAACAGGCTTAGCAGTTCCCGGTGTAGCCACCTTGCGCTGGACAATTTCCAATTCGCCCTGCACACCTTCTACGGATGATGTTGTGATTACTACAACTTCCTGCTTTACTTGTGGCGGCACTTTAGCAATTAACCATTTTATTGGCGTTGTTTGTCCAGAAACAAAATCAGTAAACTATGGAACAGTATCAAGTACCCTTGGAGGAACCGGCGCAAAATGCTGGATAACCCAAAATCTTGGTGCAGACAATCAGGCAAGTTCTGCTACAGATGCTACCGATGCTTCTGCTGGTTGGTATTGGCAGTTTAACCGCAAGCAGGGATATAAAGTAGGGCCAACTCCTACATGGACTATAACTTCTATTTCTGAAACCAGCGATTGGACAGCAGCACAAGATCCTTGTGCCATAGAGCTTGGAGCAGGTTGGCGTATTCCAACTAAAACAGAATGGGAAAATGCAGATGGAGCTTCAGGTGGAAATTGGGGTAATTACACTGACGCCTATAATTCTGTGTTAAAACTACATGCTGCAGGGTACTTGGGCGGCGGCAATGGTTCGCTGTACGGTCGCGGTACCGACGGCTACTATCGGAGCAGTACGCAGAACCTTGCTACCAACGGTTGGAACTTGAGCTTCGACAGTAGCAGCAGCAACGTGGGCATCTACGATAATGCTGCTGGCTTTAGCGTTCGTTGCCTAAGAGACTAACAATTTGATTCTTTGACAATTTGACAATTTGGGGTATGGGGCGTAGCCCCATCGAATTTTTTTTAAAAAAACGACATTATGGAAATAGAAAAAATACTTACTTATTTACACACTCCGAATGAGATTGTGTTGTTTAAACAAGCTTTGTTTTGCAAAGTCTATGAAGAATCTGCCTGGCAATTTTGTATGCTTATTAAGGCATACAAGCCAATAAAGCAATATGTAAAAAAAGTAAAAAAAGAAATTGTTAGTATAGGGTTTCCTGTTAGTGTTTTGGCAAACATAACAAGTCTGGCAAAAGAAAAAAGTTTTGAAATTAGCCAACCCGACAACGAGGGTGTTATTAGAATAACTACTAATGGTAGTTTTGAAGGTAGTTTTGAAGAGTGGAAGAATAGCATTAAATTGCAAGAGCCTGCTCAAAGCAACAATAATTATATTTCAACTCATTTAGACAAAAGAAAGGAGGCGGTTATTGAAAAATTAAAAGGGTATTCTCTGGCTAATCATACCCCAGTAGAAACAATGACTTTAGTAATGGAATTACAAAAAGAATTAGCAGTTATTAAGCCGGAGTAAGCATGGTTAAGGCTATGCTTAGTGTGCGAGTTTATAGTCTGGTTGCCCGCTAATGGAGTAAATACCTGAAACAGTATAAACTAATGCAGGTTTCTGTTAGCTAAAAAAGATGATAGTATGTCATTTTACATAGTATCACATACATAGTGGCAACTTTTTGTGTTGATGCTGCAGGGTACCTGAACAACAGCAATGGTTCGCTGAACAATCGCGGTACCAACGGCAACTATTGGAGCAGTACGCAGAACAATGCTACCAACGGTTGGAACTTGAACTTCAACAGTAGCAACAGCAACATGAACAACAACAATAAGGCTTATGGCTTTAGCGTTCGTTGCCTAAGAGACTCTGAAATAACTGCTATAAGCCCTATCTTAAAAAATAGGGCTTATTTAAAAAAAATTAATTTATGGCATTATATTTTGATTTACCGGTTTACAAAAAAACGTATGACTTGTTGCTTAATTTGCTTGATTTATCATCCAATCTATCAAAAGCATATAAATATACACTTGGTGAGCGTATTCAGTTAGAAGCCATTGAAGTTATTGTTAATATTTATAAGGCAAATGCCGGTATTGAAAAATTACAATTCATTTCAAAAAGTAGGGAACATATTGAATTAATTCGATTAATGATTCGGATTTTATATGATACAAAGCAAATAAATTTAAAACGTATGGTGGTTATTAATAAGTTAATTGAAGAAATAAGCAAACAATTAGTTGGCTGGCAAAAATACTGCACAAAATGACGGATATTTCATTAGACCTTTTCAATGCTTATTTTGCAGCTCGTCAAAATAAAAGAAACACCTTTAATCAACTCAAATTTGAGTATAGTTATGAAAGTAATTTGTTGCAGCTAAACGACGAAATAATAAATATGAAATATAAGCCATTACCTGAGATGGCTTTTATTGTTAACAAGCCTGTAAAACGTGAAATATTTGCAGCTGATTTTCGTGACAGGGTGGTTCATCATTTGTTATTTGAATATCTAAATCCAATAATGGAAAAATATTTAATTAACGACTGTTATTCTTGCAGAAAAGGCAAGGGTACATCTTATGGTATAAATCGTGTAAACAGTTTTATAAGGTCTTGTTCCATGAATTATAAAAAAGACTGCTATATCTTGAAATTAGATATTCAAGGCTATTTTATGAGCATTAACAGGACTAAATTATTTGAATTAATAAATCAAATACTCCTTAAATACAGTGCTAAAAATAACATTTTCACATTTGATAAGGATTTGATAAATTATTTACTGAAGACAATTATTTTTAATGACCCCGCGAAAAATTGTCGCATAAAAGGCAATAAAGAGAATTGGAAAGATTTGCCAAAAACTAAAAGTTTGTTTTACGCATCGGAAGATTGTGGTCTGCCAATTGGTAATTTAACCAGCCAATTGTTTGGAAATATATATATGACTATTTTCGACCATTTTGTAAAACGAGATTTAGGAATCCATTACTATGGCAGATATGTTGACGACTTTGTATTAGTCCATCACGATAAAAACTATTTAAGCTCCCTCATACCAATTCTTTCTGACTTTCTATATTCTAACTTGAAACTTGTTTTGCATCCCGCGAAAATTTATCTGCAACATTTTACAAAAGGTGTTAAATTTCTTGGCGCAGTAATAAAACCAAATAGAACTTACATTGCTAATCGCACCAAAGGCAACTTTTACACAGCCATAGAAAAGCAGAACAGCATAGTGAAAGAACGTAAGCCAACAAAAGAAGAAGCATTTGAATTCATCAGTATTATGAACTCGTATCTTGGCGTAATGAAACATTATAAAACCTATAAATTGAGAAAGGGAATGTTATTTAAAAAGTTATCAGGGTGGTGGTGGAATTATGTTTACTTATCAGGTGGAATTGTTAAATTTGTATTAAAAAAACGATATGAATAAAATAAAAACAACCCATCTCGTTAGGAAGGAACATCCATTATTTCTAAAGGGACACATTGGAGCAACACAATCTGCAAATATCGAACAGATCGTTTCTGTTTTAGTTTCTCGAAGTTGCAATAATCGCTTTATAATATTTAAGTATTTTCAAATATAATTTTATGAAAACCAAAATTCCCATTTCAGCAAAGTTGTTGTTAATCTTATTTTTAACTTTTAAAACTTTTTACGGCTCTGCCCAGTCGGTAACTTTGAAACTCCATTTACATGGCATAGTCGAAAGCAAAGTAAGCCTGCTACCCTTAAGTGGAGAAAATGCCTTAAAAACTGTAATTGAGAAACAAGGTATTAAAAATGAGGTAACAGACAGTATTATTATTCCAAATGCTTATTTACCCGGAGAATTTGTATTGCGTTTTGATTACAAGGAAAAAGAAAATAGTACGCCTTATCCCTGCGAAAAATACATTATTATTAATAATCAGGATTTAGAATTGTGGATAAATCCTATGTACTGTAATAATAATGACAGTTCATATTTTCAAAAAGACGAGAAAGAAAATATGGTGTTTGCTCAATTTATAAAAGAAAATAATATACAAAAAGAGAAATTAGGTTTACTACAAAACTTTTTGCTCAACTATGACGATACGCAGTCAAAGTTTTATCAACAGGGAATAGAAGAATTTGAAAAGAGACGTAGCCAATATAATCAATGGCTAACGGAACAAATAACTCAACAAAAAGACCTGTTTGTAAGTCATACATTTCAGTTTCAGTTTGTGCCGCAAATTGCGTTTACCGGTAACGAAAACGCAAGAATGCAAAATGTATTATCCCATTATTTTGATGGAATAGACTTTAGAGATACTTTGCTACTTCATACTCAAGGACTGAATGATTTTATTACTAACTATGTGAATATGTATGCTTCAATTGCCACAACACAGGCGGAATTGGATTCATTATATCCTCTTATTGGTAAAACAGCCATTGAAAAAGCTCGTTTCGGAAATCCAAAAGTTTATGGCTGGATGGTGGATTATTTTTACAGGGGTTACGAGTCAAATGGAATAGATGCCGGAATAAAAATTTTGGAACCTTACCTTAACGACCCCACCTGCCTCACCACTAAAAGACAGGCTATAGAGAAAAGGCTTAAAGGGATGAAAACATTAGTGGTAGGTACTTTGGCTCCCGATTTTACCATAAAAAATGATGCAGGCGAAGATGTTCTGTTTAGTAAATACAAAACTAATCGCCGCTACAAACTACTACTGTTTTGGAGTGCCGATTGTGGACATTGTAAAGAGTTAATAAGTGAAATTTACCAATGGTATGAACAATTAAGCGACAAAAATCTTGTAGAAGTTTTCGCTCTTAGCCTCGATGAAACCGAAACAGAAATTATGCTTTGGCAGAAAACCATAACACAGTTACCAAATTGGAAGCATATAAATTGCGAAGGAGGAATCAATAGTAAGGAAGCCAATGCTTATTTTATTCTTTCAGTTCCTGCAATGTTTTTAGTAGATGCTAAAACGAATAAAATTTGTGCAATCCCTTTAAATACAGATGAATTAAAACAGTCGTTGGAGTAAATCATGCCCAAAGCGTAATTAAAGGATTACTTAATGCATACCAGTCAGGGCTTCACTTAAAGTGAAGCCCTGACTGGTATTTTAAGTTTTGAATTCTATCAATCTACACCCTACTCAATTTAGCCCGAAAAATTCATAAATAAAACACATTTTTGGGTGTAAAAGTGTTATCTTTAGGGTATTACAACAAAAAACAAACACTTTTAAAGCACCCAAAAATGAGCAGTAAAGATACAGTATTTTATCGAGCAAACAAAGCAATTTTAGTCGATTTTTCAGCAGAAGAAATTAGTTCAGATGGTTCGTTGATATTATTAGAAAAGATTGAGCGAGAGCATGGTTTACTCAAGTATTTTAGCTCTATTATTCCAGATTCTCGTGATCCACT
>JAVEPM010000110.1:0-7496 GCA_034008115.1 Methanolobus sp. | reverse complement strand
GTGTTCTCTCATTTTTTCCTTCCTTATTAATTACACGAAAATATATCAATTTGTTCTTTAGATATTTTTCGCAATCTTTTGTGTTCCTTTTTGTGACAATCAACACACAGTGTTATGCCATTTGAAATTTCATATCTTAGTGTTTTATCTACAGAAAAGGGTATGATATGATGGGCGTTTAGAACGCCTCCTCTTTTCCCGCATTTTTGACATGTATAATTGTCTTTCAAATAAACTGCCTTAGTCCACTCTTTTGATTCTCCTCGTTTTCTTTCTATTGTTGTTACTTCCGAGCATTCTTTGCTTTTCAGTATAGAAGCACATTTTCTTGAACATGTTTTTCTTATTCCAATTCTACACTTATATGAGTTAAACTCTTTTCCGCATACCTCACATATTATCACAACTCCTTGTTGTTTGCTTTCTCCAGCACATTTATAGCTGCAAAATATGCCATTTCCCTTGTCTATATCATATTGTCTTGTGAGAAAAGGTTTTCCGCATATTTTACAGATTCTTTCAATGTTGAACTTTGAATAATTTGGTGGATGTAAGGTTCTGTTTTTATCACTCTCGTGACAACTCTTTGAACAGTACTTTATTTCATAACCATTTTTTTCTGATTGATTAACTCTTGATTGGCTAACATAAAAAGGTTTGCCACAATGCACGCAAACAATTTGTTTATTTTTAGAGCCAATCTTATTTTCTTTGACCTTCTTTCTGTATGCATCATCCATACATTTTTTACAACAATATCTTGCTATTCTTGTTTTTGCGTAAAACTCTTTTCCACAATTATTGCAAACTATTTCTGGCATTTTATCCACTCCATAACAATATCTATGTCGAATCTGAATGTTTTTCCTATGTTATACTTTGGCAAACCAGAATCAATTAGACGATAGATGTGCTTAGTCGATACATTTAGCTTTTTTGCTAACTCTTTTACTGTAAGTAGGTTGTTGTTTTCCATTTTGGACTCCTTGTTGATTTGTCTCAATTATCTACAATAGTCTATTCTTGTCAAGGGAAATCTTACCCGTGCCTCCAAGAAAATATTTTCTGTTTAATATCCCCCACGACAAATAATTGCTTATATTTCTCCGCAAGTAACATAATCACGGCGATATCTACATTGCTGGCATCTTGAGCTTCATCCAGAAAGATGTACTTCCAGCGTTCTTGACGGCTGTCAAGAATTGCAGGGTTCTTTCTCAGAATGTCGTAAGCCTTTAGTTGCATATCTGAAAAGACAATTTTGTGTTGCTTTTCTTTCTTTGCTTCAAACTCTCGTGCAAATCCAACCAATTTATGGTTGTTCTCAAAAAAGGATAGAAGTCTTTGGTCGTTTTCTTCAAGCATATCATAGTATTCCGGAAACATATTCTTAGCTAAGTCTATCCTTGACAAAAACTTATTATAGTTCGGGTAATCAATCTTGAGCTCTTTGAATATATCAAAGACAAACTTCTTTTGATAACTATTGTCAAGAACAAAATACCTCTTTTTAGAGTTCTCTCTTATGATTTGATACATAACAGAATGTATTGTGCCAACAGTAATCAGGTGGCCGTTCTTTATTCGATTTTTTAACTCGTTTGCAGCATCAACTGTGAAGCTGAAAACCAGCATATTGACTGGATTGATTCCGCTATCAATACAGTGCTGGATTTTATTGACAAGCGTATAAGTTTTTCCTGTGCCCGCTCCAGCCGTAACGGCGATTCCACCAGACATTGGTGTATTGTTAATCTGGTCTTGTATGCTCATAGACTATTCTCCTTGCCTTGACTTGATTCTGAAATAGCTATTAGTGGCATCAGCAAAGTAGTATAATGTCGAAACAGCAGAAAATGATTCCCTGAGAAAGTCAAGTAAATCAGGGAAAAAGTCTGCTGGCAAATACTCATCTATTTGCTCAACCATCTGTGTGCGTTGACCATTTATGAGGCTATCGAAAATTACCTCAAGTTGTTTTTTCTTTGTCATCATATACCTCTCTTATTTGTTATGATTTGTTTTTATTGTATTCCTTCTCGTTTATTATTAACTTATCTTGAAGTTATCTTTCTGCATTACCCATTCTTCATAGGCATTACGTTCTTCTATCATCTTCTCAATAATAACTCTGAGAAGATATAGCCTATGTTCCTCGTTGAACACATGAAGAGACTCTATTGCCGTAAATAGCTCAGGAAGAGAGTATTCATGTATCATTTCTCGCTCCACAGGAATACAAGTATTGCAACAATTTCTATTGCTATAGCTATTTTTATAAGCGGAAGCTCAAAACAAAATATGTATGCTATGAGAAACAATATCCCGATTATGATGGCGATGTGGAAGCTGATGTCTGCAATCCTGCGTCTTGTTTTTTTATTCACGATTTGCTCCTTTGAGTATCGGGAAAAAGCATCCAGTGGCTATCCCGTATTCTGATTGCATTACACAATCCCCGTTGTGCTCACACTCAAGGCAGGCTCTCCATTTCGCAGCTACGCAATAATCAAGATTAGGGCATCCGCATAGCCCAAGTTCCTCAATATCGCAGCCACAATTCTCGCAAGGGCATGCCAGCCCATCAGCACCAAGTGCTTTTAGTTGTGCGATGACCATTTCTCTTAGAATGTTACTCATGATTTGTAGCTCCTTTATTCGGCTTCTGATTCATCTGCAATACCATATCCATGAGTGAAATGTTATCGACCCGAATCTGATTCATCTGCTCCACGAGTGAAATGTTATCGGCCTGAAGCTGAGATATCTCGGCTTCGAGGGATTTGTTTTGTAGTTGTCTGTAAAGGCTTTCTTACATAGCCTTTCACGCATTTGCCTTGGGGTTTCTCTGAAGTTATTGGGGTGTATCCCAGATTGCCTGCGCACCTCCAATGCCTCATCAATAGCCTGGTCTAAAGCATCTGATAAAATAATGCATTCTTCTCTTAGCTCTTCTTCATCAAGCAAGTCATATTCGTTGGTCATGATTCCTCCTTCTGTGCCTTCAGCAAACCACAGGCATCACACAGCAAATCCCAGCCGTCATCGATGTAGTAATTTATGCTTTCAGCTAAATCAGCATCAACCATATAATGATAATATATTGTGTTTACAATGTTCATATCGTAATCAGCCAATACATCGTTAATTTGGATATATGTCTTAGTGTCCTTGTCGTTAATTAACTCCACAACTATGTCATTATCTATTATAAGCGTATGTCCCAAACACGGCTGGCATCGCAGCATAACGACCCGCCCCAATTCAATGCGATGTTTATTGCTTAAATGAGTTAGCTTTATGTATACCTTAATCATTCTTCCTCCTGTCCCTTTATCAACGACTCCACAAGTTCACGTGTTTGCGTGTCAAGGCTGCTAATGCAGATTGTGGCTATGGTTTTGTCGTCAACACCAATAAGATGAAACCATACATGTATTCCGTTAGTTGACACTGGTTCAACTGTGCCACTCAGGCAACCAATTGTGATTATATGCTCACTTGGGCTAATTACCCTATCAATGTGCCAACCGTTGATATCGCCGTGATTGCCATTGATATCGTATTCGCACACGCTTCCATTCTGCGATTGAGTAACAATAGTTACGTCATTAATATCAATTATCCGTTCATAGCTAACCTGTTTCGGCAGTGGGCTTCGGTGGTATTCGCAAATTACAGAGTCTCCGACCCGATACTTTGGCTTCGGCTGCTTCGGCTCTTCGTAGATTTGCCAGCCGTCTGAGTCATCACGCATAAAGGTATCGCTATTCCATGTAGAGTTGAACTCATTATTTTCAATTATCTTCCCAATAATCCTTCCCTGTCCAGACGCTTGATAATACTCTGAATCTCCAGGGCAATATACACATTTTCCTTGCACAAGCTGATAGTTTCTCCACTCAGAAGAGCCTTCGGCAACGGGAATGCCGATGATTTCGTAACGATATGTGTAATGTCCATCCAAAAATAATCCGCCGTCTGTTAGTTCAATACAGATTATTTTTATGGCAAGCGCGTCTGGGTGGCAACTTCTTTTGTTTGCCTTTCCAAGCATCGTATCATTCTGTATCATCCTCACTAATACAGGTAGCTCGGTATCATCAGTCAACGGCACAGGCTTGTCCAGCATCCTGAACAGCTGGCCTTCGTGTTCTTCAAATTTAATCATTGTGTTCTCCTTTTTTATTTCTCTTCATCCTGTGCTTTTAGTTTTTCTTCCACAATTTTCCTATCCTCTGGCGAAAGAGCATCAAGCTCAAGCTCAACATACTCGTCAGAGGAATAAAAAAGCCAAAACAAACCATCATGTTTAGGGTATGTGGGCGTTACCTCACCGCGTAGAGTTATCGATATTGTTTTATTGCTCATATCATTCTCCTTTTTTATCTGTGTTTCTGCACTCATCGATAAGCGCAATAACTTCATCAATTGTTTCTGTTACTTCCCAATAATTATCTGCTGATGTTGTTTCTTGGATAACGGTAACATTGGCATACTCACTCGAGCTTACTGCCCTCTCCTGCTTTTGCATATTCTTATACTTCCCACTGGCCATGGGATAGAGGTCTATCAATTTATCTTGGTTTAGGTATGGCCGGTATGGGAGATATGTTACACAATCTTTTGGTGGCACGTTATACAGTTTCATTAGCATCCGAGATGTGATGTAGTGTCTATCTCCATCTGTTTTCGATACAACATATCCGGGATGAAGCAAATACTTATCCATTATTCCTCCTCCTGTGCTTTTGCTGCAAAGTAATTATTGCTTAGGTTTATCCAAAAGGTAGGATGCGAGCCAAGAACTTTACTTAGCGCAACGGCAATCCTTTCATTGATTTGAATTTCATCTGCAAGTAATTTTGCCATATCGTACAAACATATTTCTTCCCATAAGTTGTCAACTGTTACATGGGAGTACTCCATATTATCTTTTATGGTGTCGCTTGGACGTACAATGTAGTCTGGGATATAGGTTTTGTCTTTCATTCTTGCATCTCCTCCTGCGCCTTCAACAGGCTTTCTACGAGATTGATGTGGTCTTGCATCATAATACCAGTATGTGTGCTTAAGGTGTGCCTTGGTTACTCTATTCCCCTGCATCATCTGATACAGTGCCCACTCCGCAGAGCCTTCTTTAACTAATGTGCCGATGATTTCAAACATAGGAAATGGGCAGCAGTGATGGGAATTTATTTTTTCATCTATCCATACTGTTACATCACCATCGCTGTCTACATCATCAATATATATTGGCTCATTTTTTTGGTTGCAATCCAACCAATGCGCCATAACGTATTCTCCAATGATGCCGTGAGTGATAAATCTCACAAGCACATTCTCGTCATTTTCTTTCAATGGCACAGGCTCTTCCAGCATCTTGAATAACAGTCCTTCATGTTCTTCAAATTTAATCATTTGTCATTCTCCTTTATTGTTAATTGGGGCAGAGATTTGCTCCACCCCAAATGTTGTTCTTGCGTTTAATCCTCTGAGTCAATAAAGCGATTCAGAGCTCGTTTGTAAAGTGATAGCAGATACTTCTCGTATTGCTCATTTCCAACAACACAGTTATGTAGCCTTTCATCTTTCATAGCTTTCATAAATGTTTTGCGGTCTTTGTTTTCAATAGCTTCATCCATTGCAAGAAAAAGCTCGGTAACGATTGATACTGACTTAATACTCATGATTTCTGCTAACAAAAACCTGTATAAATCTACAAGCCTTGAGTTTTCCTGTTTCACTGTGTCCGGTTTTGCCGAGGCTACTCCCGTTTGCTGTGACACTCCACAGGCGTAAATTCCCGTTTTAGCCAACGGTATTCGCATATTGCTATGCAACTTTATAACTTCCACAGTCTCTAATGTTTATAGAGGCTTGATAGTCCCGGTCGATAATGTTGCCGCATTCACATTTGTAGGTTCTATCCGATAGCTTCAGGTCGCTTTTGATTATGCCACATTTGTGGCACATCTTGCTGGAAGGATAGAAGCGGTCTATCGCGCGCAGCTCCACTCCATACTTCTTGCATCTCTCTTCGAGATACTTCCGAAAGTAATAGAACATTTGCTGCTGGATAGCCCTGCTGAGATGTCGGTTTTTCATCATGCCGGAGACATTCAAATCCTCGATAGACACGTAAGACGGTAAATTGTTGGCTTTCACAAGTGAATTTACGCATTGCCTTACATATTCGGTACGTATATTACGTAACCGTCTATGATATACTTGAACTCTCAATGTATTCTTGTCGATATTTGCAGAGGTCTTGTTTTTCTCCTTTCTTTTTTTCTTGGCTTGGAGCTTTCTGCTCAAGCTCCGTTGTTGTCGTTTGAGCCGCTTGGTTAGCGACTTTACTTTCTTAGTTTTATTGACGTTGCCAAAGGTATCGCCGTTGCTGCAAACAGCAAGGCTCTTAATCCCAAGGTCAATGCCAATGCCTTCGGTTGAATAATTGTAGGTTTCTTGACTTATTTCTGTCTTGCATAATACGGACACGAAATACCTGCCAGCATTACGACTCACCGTGCCACTGATTACTTTTGCTCCCAGTGGGATGTACCCGTATTCCTTGAGCCGAACGAAGCTAAGTGTTGGTATCTTAATACGATGCCGCTCTGTCGTCCATTCTGCTTGCCCGTTTTTAGGCAGATACATTTTGATAGACGTGTCGCTGCGTTTCTTATAGCGAGGGAAGCCTTTCTTGGTTTTGAAGAAGTTTTTGTAAGCCCTCTCTGCGTTGAAGATGGCTTGTTTTACGGCTTTTGAGGATACTTCCTTAATCCAACTATATGATGGGTTCTCCGGCAGAAACTCGTTGTTAAGCCACTTGCTAAACGTCATAGCCGACATGAACGGTTTACCGGCTTTGTGTAGCTCTTCATTTTTGCTCAGGAACAGGTTATAGATAAACCGGCACACACCAATGGTGCGGTTGATTTTGTTAGCCTGTTCGGGCGTGGGCTTTATTTCGGTTTTATAGGCTCGTAACATCATAGTCATTAGCCAGCTCCCTTTTTTGTCCATTTGTCAATATCATCTTTATTGAAGCGGTGATACTTCCCAACCCTAAGAGATGGCATTCCACTATCTATAAGCCTATAAATCTGCCTAATAGACACGCCAAGATATCTTGCGACCTCTTTAACTGTTAATAATTTGACTTCCATTTTTAATCTCCTTCATTGCGTCAAGAATACACAGCATCATATCTTGTCAAGCTATTTCTTCATATTCCTATAAGTTTACTTAGGTTTTTGGCTACTGTTTATTTCTCCTTTTATTTGTTGATAGTTACTATGTCATAAACTCTTTAAGCTTCGGGAATACAAATGTGCCATCCACAGAGTTTGTTAGGTTCAAGTCGCGAATAACACTAAGCGGAACAAAATACGCAAGATAAGGAATAAATCCAACCGTAATGTCTATTTGATTGTGACCGAACCTGTGTTTAGCTATGAGTATTTTGCTTATGAAATATGATGAAGCAGATT
>JAVEPM010000109.1:0-7509 GCA_034008115.1 Methanolobus sp. | reverse complement strand
TATTTGATGAATTAGGGTGGTATATACCGTCTTCATTCGCGTAAATACCGTTGTAGCGATAATCTCTCAAAATATTTGTCCAATTATTGCTAAAACTAAAGTATAAACCACCAAAAAAAGCGGTAAAAGGATTTTTATAATCCAGTGAAATGCTTCCGAAAGTACTTCTGTTTTCACTCTGAATCAGACCCGTACGTTTGACACTTCTGTAATTACCCATAATATAACCTGAATAATCTTCCTGAATTCCGCCAATTGATTGGTTATGATTGGCAATTATGTATAATTTGATACGGGGTGTAATGATATAATTGAGTTGTAAAAAGGGAGAAAACAGCGTATATCCTTTATTTTTATTCAAATTGTGATTGAGGTCCTTGCGTTGCATCCATACATATTCAAAAGGAATGGTAATAGTGCCGTATAAAGAAGACGAAAACTTGTACGAAATCGTGGTGGAAAGTATGCCACCAAATTCATTTCGTGACAAATCATTTTGCAGACTATCCGTCATCAACGGGATACTTCTATTCAAATCATTATACATTTGAGTATGTAAACGATAGATGTTGGTATAAATTTGAGCTTTATAACTTATCGAAAATTTTTCTCCAAATCCTCCGGAAAAATAGGTGCTGGATGAAAATTGACGATATCGGACGTCTTGTAGCATTACTGAATCCACAAGCGGATTATTCATGATAATTTCCGCAAGAGAAGATGGCGAAGCGGAAAGAGAGGTTGGTTGCGAAACGTACCCGGCAAACGCTCCAAAACGGTATTGTTGCCTGTCGCGTTTGAACATATACTCAAAATCATTGCTAATATTGATTTGTGCCGATTGAAGAGATTGATTGTTTTGAGAACTGCTGCTTGGAAGCAGTATGCTGTTTTCATTATTCCATTTGCTGGTAGCACTCAATTTGTTATTCAGGTATTTGTTCTCCAAATTGCTCTCCCACACTAAATTTCCTTCCAATTCGCGTTTTAATAATTGATTCTGTGCATCTTCAATAATGGTGACTTTTTGGTCGTTTGTCAGAAATATTTGGCGTTCCGAGAATCCGTTTTGTGTTTGTTTATCATGTAGGAAATTGATATTTCCGGTCAAAGTCATATCCTTATTAATGACATATAAATTGTTCAGTGATACCACATTGACATTGTTGAACAAAAAATGTTGTTTGTTGATGGGTGGGGTTCCGGGTTTTGATACAGAGAGGAAATTAACCCCCAAATTTCTTGTATTATCATAAAAAGAAACCAACTCTTGCGCAATGTCTCGTCCCGTATTGTCATCTTTAAATACCAACATGTTTTGTTGTTTGCGGGTAAAGCGCATGCCAACCAACTCGTTGTTGAACAGCCACAAAGGTAATCCTAATCCCAGTTGTACCGTGGCAAAAAATGCACCTTTAGCCGACTCTTTCAATTTTAAGTTAATAGCCGCCTCTGCCGGAATCTCCATATCTTTTAACGCTTTGATGGGTTGGTGATTTTCCAATACTTGCACGGTGGCAACTTTGGACACATCAATATTATGGGTTGCAATGCCATATTTTCCTCTGAGCATATCCAATCCTTCGATATAGAATTTACTGATGGCTTTGTTTTGATATAAAATTTGTCCGGTTGAGAGTACTTGTATTCCGGGAAGTTTTTTCAAAACATCTCCTATGCTTTTGTCGGTAACATCTACAAAGCTCGAAACGGAGTAATTGAGGGTGTCTCCAATTTGTCGTATTTTAGCGGGTTTCACAATCACTTCGTTCAGTGCGATTGTTTTTTCTGTAACGGTCAACTCTACAAATTCAATGTTACTTTTTATTTTTATACTAAAAGGCTCGGTGTTCATGGAGCGAACAGAAATAACCACCGTATCGGGCAAAACTGCTTTATTCAAGACAAATGATCCGTCCTCTCCGGTGGTGCCGTATGTTAGGATGTCTTGTAACCCCACAGGGTGTAAAATCACTGTTGCGGCAACAATGGGATTACGGTTTTTATTGTCAAGTACTTTCCCTCTGATTTCCGTTTGTGCAAAACAGGATATTCCAAACAGAAAAAAAGTGAAAGTAACAATGGCGCGATTCATCCGTAATGTCTGATTAGATGTAACTTATGCCAACACATCATATGCTAATTCTTTTCGTATAAAGACTCATATTGTATAGGGTTATAAATATCTGCAATGTATAGTACATTGTTTTCATAACTGTAGTATTGTACACTTTTGCGTCTATTCTTTTTTAAAGCCAAATAATTCTTTAAAGACACTGTTTTATATGAAACAGATTCGTCCACGGCCAAAGCCATTGGCGTCTTTAACTGCTCCAGTCCTACAGCAGTAAATTGAAAAATACCCTCAGTATCCTGGATCCTTAATATAAGACCCGGTAATCCGGAAAACAACCATGGCCCATCATTGAGGGGAATATCCAAAGTAAACCATGCAATATAATTCCTGCCCCAAAAGGAGGTAGTGGCTTTTTGACATTTATAACCAAGTACAGTCATTGTATCTGATTGTATATCCCAATTTTGAACCGGAATGTTTTCCACGGCTTTAATCCATCCTTCATCTTTATCTTTGTATATAAAAGTAGCTGAATTTGATACTCTATTCTTGAATATATCTTCCAATTCCCAATTAATAGTCCAAACTCCTATATTATTTTTATCGTTAAGATTCGATACAAAAGAGTCGTAGGCATAAGTTGTAACAATGTTTTTTGATTTTGATTGTATGTTTTTTTTAGTGGCTTGAAGTGCATCGTATTTGGCCTCCTTATTCCAGGTGGAATACAAACTTACATTTTTGCCACAGTATAAAGCCATTGTATCAATTATTTCGATAGATTCTTGATTCTTTATTGCCTTCTGACTTACTTTATATACTATTTGTCGTATTGTTTCGTGTTGTTTATTGTCAGGGTTAATAGAGCTGGCATTTGCAACTAAGATACTGCTGCAGAGTCCTATTAAAAAGAATAAGTGCTTTGCTTTCATTTGATTCATAATTGGTTGGTATTTATTAAAATAAAATGGGACGCAAGTAAAGTTTTACTTTACTTGCGTCCCGAAAATTACTCAAAAACAGGTTCTTCTATTGTTGTTTGAGTACAAACAGCATTACTTAAATCCGGCCCACAAACAGCTTCCACTGTTGGGCGCTCACAATCAGCCACAAAATAACCAAACAGTACATATTGATTACATCTAACATAACACAATGTCGACCCACCTGTGATATCTTTCATGGCTTTGATGTCTAATTGTGTTGCACCATGCAACGAACGAGTTGAAATCATACTAAATTATTAAAGTTAATAAAATAAATAAGTTCCATGCAATGCGTCTACAATCAATTGCGCTTATCGACTGCCTGTTGTCTTGCATAGCAACAACAGTTATTTGATTTCGAAATCTGGATCGGTAAAGTATTTCAAATCTTCTATTCTATAATTTACTGGCAATTTGTATCCATTTACTAACAAGGTAGGCGTAGCGCGAAACTGCGACTTCTGTATCCATGCTTTGTGTAGATTAAACTCTTCAGTAACAGCATTATTGTTTATATCCACAGGATATTTTAAGAAAAAAGCTTCCTTATTCATTTTCCCGCTTTTAAACCATTCATTATAAATACTCTCGCGTTCTTCAGGTTTTTTTTGAAAGTAAACAGCAATTAGGTAACGTGCAGATACTTCCAATTTAGAGGCAAAAGATGAAAAAATATATTGCACCTGAATCTGTGGGTTATTCTTTAAAAGTATGCCTATCCGTTCATGCATACGGGCACACGGGTTACAATGCGGATTGGTAAGAACCGTGACAAAAAGACTTTCCGAGGGATTACCTAGAAAAATGTGTGAATAATCAGGAGAAATATCGTAATGTATCTGTTCTCTAAGTAAAGTCGTGAACACTTTTTCGTTAGCTTTAAGACTGCTTATTTCCTGAGTTACTTGCACTATAAGGCGTTTGTTTATAACTAATGGTGCAAGAGTATGAATTGCAAGTAACGGAATAATATATACACATGCTGTTATACCTATTTGCATAACGTCAAAAACGGGGAACCCAATAAAACCTTTTAATAAGTTTACTATAAATAAGGACCACATTAATATCTGTACCAACAAGCACAACGGACACCATTGTTTAGCTTTTAACCACTGATACCAAATACTCCAAAAACTGTAAGGAAGCGCAAAAATATTGATAAGTGCCATCCATACCGTCAACTGCGGAAAGAAGAGTATAATTATCACATTTGAGATAAAATAACTCAATCCAATTTCACTCCAACTGATGATACCAAACAATGATGCGGCATCGGATTCGAGAATGTTATTACAATCGGCTTGCTTAAATAACGAACATATTTTGTCACCATAACCTCCCTTTATGTGCAAATGCTTTAAGAGCAGCAGGTATCCGATATAGATCCCAGCCAGGTTCAGTAGCAGCATAATAAGCACTAACAAATCTATGTGGGCATATACTCTTGTTGTAATGCAAGCGATAAGAAAAGCACTTACTAGGGTTACGCCTGCCACATAGTTTTTTGCTATATTTATTTTTTCTGTAAATTTATGATGTTGGTAATCCGGCTCAATAGATTGTCTGTCGGGTTCAGCTACCAAAAAAATGCCCGACCATATTTTAAAAAAATCATTGGTAGAAATTGAAATAGATTTTCCATTCAAAATAAAATTTGTCTGTTTTGAATCAATGGCATCTACCAACACAAAACTACCACCAGCATAAGCAATAAACGGTGAAGATACACTGAAAATTTCTTCTTTACTTTTAATCTTGAATCCCGCATTTTTAATCCCATAAACCGACAGCATGTCGGATAATCCAAACAAATTATTCTTATGCGGATGTTCATTAAATAGTTTATCTGCGTAATATTGAGTATGATTTACCTTTAAACGCTTGAGAAAAAAAGAAAAGATGTTATTGTTAATTGGCATATATAATTGATATATAAACTATCATCATTATTATGAACAAATGGTGGACATATAAGATAGGATTATTTATATGTTTAGTTTCACTTGTGAAAGATGTTCTCATAACAAGAATACCCCATAATACCTATAGGCTGCTGTGATATAAATAATATATTCACCAGATGGTAAATTATCTATAAGAATATTAACAGTTGCAGCACCGGCGATGGATGCATAATTCACCGCTACGGTTACTCCGGCAGCATTTTTGATTTCAATAAAAGCTGTCCCGGTGAATTTCAGGATGTTCACATAAACATAACGATTATCGTATTCAACGGTTACGATTTCAACAATAAGAGATTTTGGCCTCAATGAATCATTCATTATATTAATACTTGCAGTACTTGTACTATCCTGGGCCAAAGCAGTACCAGTTAATAGAAAAAAGGCAAAGCATATAAGAAACGTTTTCATAATCAACTTTTAGCAAGTTTACAACTTAGTGGTAAAATTGTCAATAGCCTTAAAAAAAGTTTCGGTAAAAACAGGGCTAATGTAAATTAAATCAGAGAGTTGTGTTTTAAAAGTTTCGCCTTCCGGCGTTCAAACTCTGCTATTTGCCCCCATTTTACGTTTGATTTTGGATACGCTGGAACGGATATTATCTTCCGATACGTTTAACAAACCGGCTATCAATTCATTGGTAAATCCACTTTCTGATAATGCATAGATGATCTTTTCCCGGTCACTGACCTGTATCTGCAGGCCTTCTGAGTTGAAGATTTCCTTTAAAAAGTCCTGTTGTGTAGTAGCAGAAAAGGAGCTCTTATAGTCTTTCTTGACTTTATAAAGGCATGCAATAAGATCGTTATACATTTCCGGACAGGATTGCCGGCTTTTATGTGCTAATCGGTAAATCTCTTCAAGTAACACGGGAAAGATACCTGCTGTATTATTGAATACTCCTAAGAAAAAATTGAGTTGATCTATCTTTTGTTGCTTAACAATTTCAAGCTGTTTGCTTTGAACAGCTGTATGTTTCCAGTAGAATAGCCCAATTATTGATACGATGACAATGGCAAGAAGAATAACAGAAAAAATTATATAGGCCCTTTGCTTCAATTTTTCTTTAAGTAATGCCTGTTGAGCCGCTGCAATATTGTATTTTTTCTCAAGTTCCAGAATCCGTTTTTCATTAACTACCGTATGATAGGTGTTAAACGACTCCAGAGCTTTTTTGTAATTTTTGGAAGATTCTTTGTATTCACCGGTCAATGCATACAGATTAGCCAAATGCTTATAATACAGATAATTATCCAGATTTATGGAATCTACAATTGCGTTCAGGCAGGCTTCCCCATATATAACTGCGCTATCCAGGCGGTTCAATTTCATATAAAATTGAGAAATATTAAATAATACTCCCGGTTTATCGGTGTCATACATTCCTTTGAGAGAATCATTGACAGAGTGTATGATGGCTTCTTTGAAAGTTGGACCTGTCTGGTAAAAGAATGCGTTTACCTTTTTTACAGATGGTATTAATTCATCGGGGATAGAGTCCATAGCATTAATTTGCAGCACTATATTTTCAGCCTCTTCTGTTTTGCCTACATATATTTTAGCGTAAAACAGGTTAATATAAGCCAAAACATAATTTCTGTGATTTCCTGCCTTTTTACCAGCCTCCAGCCCCTTTTCATAACAGACCTCAGATTCAGGATAATTTCTGTTCCTAAGGTTGATGTCCCCCAGATACCCATACAGCAACACCTGAAGCTGCGGGTCTTCCAGGGCATGGACTTTCATGACATCTTCTGCCTCTTTCAAATGGAGGTATGGCAATGTGTCCATGGGATTGAGCCCATAACGGACAATCCCCAGGTAAATCAGGGAGCGGGCAAGGTTTTCGGGATCTTTGCCGTTCCTGTACCATTCCGCTGCTAATGATATTATGGAATCGTCCGTGAAATCTACATAAGATTTATCCCTGGCTATGGTCAGCAACAAATTGTAATAAGACTGCACTTCCCCGGGACACCCAGATACATCCATTTGTTCCAAACTATCCAGGACAACCCGGGGCACGTGGTTCACCAGGCTATCCAGATTAGCCAGACGAGCTTGCATTGCGTGCTGCCTGATTGCCGTATTGCAGGAAACCAGCAGCAACAAGCCAAGCAGTATCCACAGGAATTTTCTCATGATTATCCTGCTTAATTACAAAAATCGCTGAATTTGACTATTTTTGTTAATTCCATTTTAAAACACATATCCTACTTGTTATGAAAAGAATTGTTCTTGTTTTTTCTCTTCTCTTTCTTTCTTCTTTATGGTACAACAGTTCTGCCTGCACCGTTGTGGTAGCGGGCAAGAAAGCCACAGCAGACGGAAGTGTACTCAATTCCCACACAGATTGTGGTCCCGATAACCGCGTACGCATTATCCCCGGACAAAAATTCAAAAAAGGAGCCATGGCTCCCGTATTTTGGGGTTTGCTGGACAATACACGTCCCACAGACGATTTTGGGGAAATCCTGGG
>JAVEPM010000108.1:0-7517 GCA_034008115.1 Methanolobus sp. | reverse complement strand
CAGCAACAATTCCAAGGTGTGAAAGTGATGTAGTTGTTATTTCCATGCAGTTGGTTCATCCCCTCAAATGATCTTACTGATGAAATGGAAGAAGTATGTTAAAAAGGTTTAGATTTAAGATGTACCTACGGAAAGTGAGTTAGAAGTGTGTTTTGAACACATAAGCTCTTATGAAAAAGAGTTCTAATCCCTATGCCTTTGGCTGGACTGGGCAACCTCCGGCAAAAAAACAATCTCTAAATTCATTTTTTTATTTATAGTTAAGAATCAATTGTTTGAAACTTATAGTATTAAGCTTACTATCAATAAAACATGATTGCAAAATACCTAAGTTACAAACCAAAGGTGCTTAACTATAATCTTATGCAATGATACGAGAAAGCATATTTCTGCATTAGCACATCATATCATACTCTTACAAACTTCATTTGTTGGCTTCGGTCGGAGGGTGTTTGAGAATTCTTATCTCTTTTAAACAGGGTCTAATATTAATATCATTATCAATTAAGCGTGTTGCAACCCCTATTACTCTTATATTTGTTTGAATTGGACATACCCATCCATCGGGAATCGTTTCCTCTTTTATGATATCGATATTTACATGACCATAATCAAAAGATCCATCTTCCATATATTTCATAACAAGCATCGAACCTGTTTCTTTAGCATAATGCACAGCATCCTCATATGAAAGAAAACGACCCCTTCCAAACTCAGAGAATACATCTGTAATCCCACCGGGAGAAATAAGAGAAACGGGCTTCAAAAGAAAATCAACTCTCCGAATTCCTTTAGCAGCAAGAGCACCAGCGGCATTGCCTACTTCAGAATATTTCGGAATAATAATATCAGCATCAAAAATTTCCTCAAGCTCTTTTTTGTAAGCCACTACTGGTCCGCCAATAAGTACAATTGGAATTTCCACCTTGAATTTCATAGGAATCTCCATGTCAAAGATCTTACGTACTTCTTCTTTAGGAACCCCTTCAAGGAAAAAAGAAGCAATATTAGAAGCCATATTACGTGCAAATTGTTGTTTGACACTCGCTGCAAACTTCATCGAATCTTTCTTACACATCGAACCCAACAACTCAGCACCTACCTCCGCAGCTTCGACATTATGTCCCACATAATCACCAAGCAAGTGAAGAGCATCCGTAGGTGTAAATCCAATAGGTTGAATTAGCCTTTTCTGCAAGAGACTTTCAAGAACCTTATTTGAAGGATATATATTTCCAAGTCGTCTTCGTAGCACCCGCAAGGATGTTGGTACATCATCAATGGTATCAAAAGTAGCTTGTTCCATATCATTGAGATCCAACGGAGAATAACCCGACCTCATGTAAAAAGTGGTTGGCTGAATATTGCTACTGGTAAGAAGCTTTGAAGGCATCGAATTTAGCCGAAGCATATCCAGAAAATCCGGGTACTGCTCTGCAGCACGACTTAAGGGAATGACACGACGAGGTCCTATCTGGATAGTATTGTCCTTAATCCACACATGACTATCACCTCCCATAGCAGAAGTTTCCATTTTTATTGCTTTTACTCTTGTCTTCCATCCACCAACAATAGCACCATCATCACTTATTTCCGGGATGCCATCCTGAATAACCGAAATATCAGTACTTGTCCCACCAACATCAATGACAGCACAGGTTTCATTTTCAGAAAGGAAAGATGCACCTACCAGGCTTCCTGCCGGACCTGAAAATATAGATTCAATTGGTTTTCCAAGAGCACTTTTAATTCCAATGACCGAACCATCGCACTTAAGCATGAATATCTTAGGATCAATACCCCTGCTTTTGATATACAGCTCAACTGTTTCCATAAATTTTTCAGTGATTGGTATCAACTGGGCATTAAAAAAAGCAGTCGTTGCCCTTTCAAAAGCCCCAATATCAAGTGAAAGTTCATGAGCACAGACAACGGGATGCCCTGAAAATTCCTTTACAATTGATTTGGCCCTTTTTTCATGATCTGGATTACGTATGCTAAAATAAGAAGAAATTGCAAAAGCTGAAACCCTGTTCTTTACTTTCATTACAAATTTTTGGATTCCATATTCATCCAGAATTTCTTTTTGTGTACCGTCGTGATTATGCCCACCTCTTAATTGTGCATAATACGGAGTAGGCAATTCTTGTTTGATGCCATGATCACCAATCAGAATCAGGCCTACCGAAGCGCCGTTCCCTTCAAGTATTGTATTCGTTGAAAGAGTAGTAGATACAGATACTATTTTTATATCCTTAAAATTATTTTGATCAATACCTTCAATTGCATTTTTAATGCCGTCAAGAGGATCAGGATAAGTTGTCAATGCTTTGTTAGAATCGATGATCATATCTGAATCATCATTCAACAAAACTACATCTGTATATGTACCCCCTGCATCAATTCCAAGACTATACACTATCAAAACACCTCATTTTATTTTCTAAATAATTCTGCAATGCTAATTTTAGATTCAAATTAATATCTTAGAAGAAAAATGAACCAATGTTTTCAAGTAAACATTTGATACAAATAGTAAAAACAAGAAAGATCATTTTAAGAGGTGATCTTTCTTACAAAGTTTCAAAGTTAGTTATTTCTGCTTAGAAATCATGTATGAATACCCGTGCCTGCCATAAAGTGATCAGGTAATAAACCGCAATCACAATTATAAGCACTGTGCCTGGTTCAGGAATAGGGGCATTTGCAAAGTAGGAATTATATGCCTCCAGTGCGACTTCAGATTGTACCATTTCTAACCCTCCTTAAGTTATAGGAACCTTATACAGCATTCTGATGCACGAATCTTGCCAAAATCGGTAATCATATACTTTTGTAGTAAAGTTCCTTTTTTATAATTACCTTCTTTGTCAATCTTTTCATCAGTTCCAGTAAGCATCCCACCGGAAACAAGTTCGATCATGTCAAAGTTGATATAGTCTCGATAGTAGTCACCTGACATATCATATTCTTTCTGTATCTGTTGGACAACTTCACTGTTCCAGTGAGCCACACCATCAGAATACAACTCCAGTATCCGGAACTTTATTGGACGTTGTTTCATTTCAAACCCCCCCTTAGTGATTCAATATCCTCACTTTGTTCTGAGAACATAATGTAGCTTCCACCAATACAAAGTACGGCTCCTACGATGATAGTCCATTGAGGCATATCTCCAAAGAATATGAATGAGAAGATAACCGTCAGCAGACCATAGACATTTGCAACACCCTGACCTTTTGCAACACCGACCAATGGATAGGACTTATATAAAGCAGAGTAATTAGCAACCGCAACAAATCCGGTAGCTGCCAGAATAACTATCACGAGCGGATCAAATATCTGGAATGCATACATGAACATTGGATATCCAATGAGTGCCAGTAAAGGAATAACCAGAATAAACCAAAAACTGGATTCGAAGAAGTATCTTATTGTCAGACCAACTTCAGGCTTCGTTACATCGATACCTTTTCCAACAATTGCACCTTCTGTACCAAAACCAATTGCTCCCATCAATCCCCCAATAATTCCAAGCCAGGGAATACCTTCGGCCTGAGCAAGTTCTCCAAAAGCAGCACCTCCGAATATTGTGAGACCACCAACAATGATCACCATAATCCCACCTAGTGCCCTTGCCGAAACCTTTTCACCATACCATTTCCATGCAAGCAAAGCACCGAATATAGGGTATGTCAGACCTGCAACAGCTGTAAAACCAGGACCGATTACACCCATTGCTATAAATGAACCAACGATTGCAATAGGACCCCCAAATATTGATGCAAGTAGAAACCATTTTGAACAAGGATGGAATTCAGATAGTGATCTCTTGATCTCTTTATGAGAACCTATAGTCCTGTTCCAGACTAAAAGCGCCACAATTGCAGTAATTGCAGTAAATCCTGAGATCAGAACTGCAGTTAGAATAAGCGCAACAGTGCTACTATCAGAAGCAGCAAGATCATTATACATTCCAAAGAAAGGATCCAATGTCCATAGAAGAGTTCCTGCAATATACCAGAGAGCCCAACCTATTGCACAGAAGATCGCCCACATGTACCCTTTCCGTATCCTCTTAGTATGCAGCTCTTTTTTCAGGGCTTTTAAATCAGTATTAGTATCATCCATTTTTAATCCCTCCACTTTATAAAATGGGTTTGTTGAAGTCATCATAGCCAAAGCTCAGATCTTCAAACAAAAAACCAGATTTGTCCTTTCAGGGCAGCTGGTCTCTGAATTTTTCACAGCTGTTGATTTTAATATCAAGAACTTTCTCAATATTCATTTTAGCTGCAATTCCTTTTGCAGATTTGGTTACAGATGTCAGGACACCGATATTGAGTTCCTCCCTAACCTCACGCATCACATGCTCATCTGTGAGTTCAATTACGTCAACACCAACCTTCTTAGCAACGTATTCCTTAGCCTCTTTCAGACGCATGTTCTTTGAAAATTGCATTCTTGCTACAAGATCTCCGCCAGTTCTAAGACCTTTCATACCAGAAGCTAAAACGTGTGCAATTGGCATACCCAATGGGTCACCGGCACCAAGCTATATACCGTCAACACCTGCAACCTCGACCATTGCCTTGTTTGCTCTTGTTACAGCATCTATTGGTGGTGTTTCAAGCATTGGGACCCCACCAACACCCATACCCATATTTACATGACAAGGAATTGGAGATTGTATCACTGCTGCTTTTGTGAAAGTAACAGCCCTTCCGAGATTCCATGCAAATGATTTGCTGGTATTTGTGTTACATACAGGACCAAAGACATTTGCACCAGCCTTTGCTACAAGTGGAGCCTGCTCATGCGGCCAGAGTCCTGCAATTATTTTTCCATCGTACTCCATTTCACCATGCATACCAAGAATTGATTCTCCCGCCATACCAACTTCAATGTACATTTCAGGGAATTCTTTTCTCAGTATCTCAGCTGCATGAAGTGTTGCATAAAAATCACCATCTCCAGCTGCTGCAGTTGTGTCAAAATTGACACCATCAGTGCCTGAAGACATCATCTTCTGCATGATCCAAACCATATCTCTGATAAGGTGCTCAGCTGAATTTTCCATGGATTCTTGTGCTTCCTTGATCTTGAAGTTTCTCATAAGGTCTGCAGGATTTGGGTACGGGCCGTCCGGAGTATAATAAAGACCCATATTAGGCATAGCACCATAGAATAAAGGAACAATTGTATTCTGCTGAAGAATTTCCATTGCCTGGCACTCATGTGAAATTATAGGTTTTACAGGTTTGAAACTATAGTCGATGTGGCCAAGTTCAATAGTATCCTGGCAGAATGCTCTTTCGTGCATCATACATCCAATCATCCTGCTTGCAGGGATGCCCGTTCCACTATTACCCTGATCAGCATCTATTCGGATAGTGCCGCCATCCTGAGTAAGCGGAACTTCCATACCCGGTGCAACGCTGACAAAAACGTCAGGAAGCATTACTATCTCAGCAAGCTTGTCAAGTTCATCACCACTTAACTCGGGAATTTTACCAAGCTCAGAAGCATCTGCGCATCCGGCCTCTAGGTCTTCCATGATATTTTCTTTTGTCATGTAGATCCTTTGTCCATCACCCATACGTGTAAAATATTCATTAGCCATGTTTTCACCTCAATTTAGAGAAGTAATTCTTTTGCTTTTATAACAGCTTCACTGGCGTTCTCTGCATAGCAGTCTGCGCTAATCTTTTCGGCCCATGCTTCTGTTGCTGGAGCACCACCAACCATTACCTTGATGTTATCTCTCATACCAAGCTCTTTGAGCATCTCAATGACATCTTTCTGGGCTGGAAGGGTTGTGGTCATAAGAGCAGACATACCTACCATATCTGCATTGGTTTCTTTGATCTTGTCAATGAACTTCTGCAGAGGAACATCTCTACCGATATCGTGGACTATAAAACCTGCTGACTGAAGCATGGTTGAGACAATGGACTTGCCAATGTCATGGACATCGCCCTCAACAGTACCGTTTACGATAACACCGAGTTTCTTGCTTGCAGAATCTGCTGGCATATCTGCTTTAAGGAGAGCGACACCTGCTTCCATTGCGCCTGCGGCCATCATTACATGAGGAAGGAATAACTTACCTCTCTCAAAACGGATACCAACTTCATTCATTCCTGCTGCAAGACCTTTCTCGATGATCTCAGGGGCTGGAATACCTTCACTCCTTGCTTTTTCTACAGCTGCTGTTACAACATCATTCTTGCATGTGATAACTGCATCTGATAATTCTTTGAACATTTCTTCATTTGTCATCTAACGATCTCCTTTTCCCTTCATTTGTCATCTAACGATCTCCTTTTCCATATTTCTTTATTCAGATATCTCAAAACAAATCTCGTGTGGAACATTAAACAATATTAGATTGATTTCATGTCCACAAGATTAATTCCAATTTTTAATTCAATCCAAAGTTAGAAGTAAACAAATTATGCAGAATTGTATTCTGCCATTTAGTTTACCCTATAATAGGGTTCTGTTTCATAGTATTAAATCATTGCGGTTATAATCAATATATTTATATAATATAATTACTCATTCATTGAGTGTATGAATAAATAAAAGAATGAATTATAATATAGAAATCAAACTGAGTTAAACAAAACGCAACTATTCAGCCTAGCACAACCTGCCTATTGATACTGATTTCTCCGAGATGGAGATGTCTGCTCACTAATAATCTAAGAGTCAAAAAACAATCAATAGTAACAATCAAAATAAATGTTCCTAATGAAATTTGCATTTCAACTTTTTGTCAAGATTGATATTGATAGCGTTTTTATCAGGCTGAATAGTTACAACAAAACAAAAAACATTAAAACGCATCTAAGCATTTAAATTAAAAATAGGAATCAAACATGAAACTAAATTGAATAAAAAGCTTCATACGACTGTTTTTACTAAAACAAAGAAATTTTATTGAATTATATGCAAACCCATAACGAAATAGTAAACACAAGCTAATAAAAGGAAGGGGAAAAATAGGTCGTGTCCGTGAGTGATTGTTCTTTTCTTTATATACCGGTAAATCCATATTTAAAATGGAGGGATAAATCATTTCCGAAATTGATTTATCAGAGTTTTGTTGCTTAAATAAAGATTGTCCTGATTATGGATTAAAAGATCAAGGAAATATAGGTCTTAAAGAAAGATACGGCAAGAGTGATCATGCACTTCTCAAATGTAGAACATGTAAGCGTTGCTTTAGTGAAACCAGAGGTACAGCCTTTTTTGGGTTAGATACTCCTCAAGAAGAAGTTCTAAGGACCTTGGCTATGATCCCTGAAAAAGGAAGTATTCGTGGAGTTGCAAGAGCCACTGGGCACGACAAAGATACAATATGTAAATGGGTAAAGATTGCGGTTTCTCATTCAAAAGAGGTTACATCTTACTTCCTGAAAGATTTGAACCTTAAGAGAATAGAAGTTGATGAGATCTGGTCGTATATAAAAAAAAGCAAAAGAACGTGACTGAAGAAGACTCTGAATATG
>JAVEPM010000017.1:0-44388 GCA_034008115.1 Methanolobus sp. | reverse complement strand
CCATCCCGAACACAGAAGATAAGCCCGTCAGCGTTCCTTACTGTACTGAAGTATGAGAGTCTTCGGGAACTCTGGATCGCTGCCAACTCACTCAACACTAACTACTATTTTCTTTTTCTAAATTGATTTTAATATGAATGAATCTATTTCTTATTCTGAGATTATTAGTTTCTGGTATCTGTTAGTATTCTTTTTAATATACATGCATATGATGATTGGAATTATTAATCCTGGTCTCAAAGATATCCTCTTTTTATCTGATTCGAATTCGATGGTATCTGCTTATCTTCAAAAATTCCTTTTCTAATTTGACAGCCTTAGCTCTGTACCATTTTTATTACAATAATTACAATACTATTTATTCGTAGACAACATAGCAATATGGGGTTTATTAAATGAAATATACATTTCAGGATTCTACAGAATTGCCAGTGCAGCGAGATTTTATTAAAGACCTGCAGGATTTCATAAAATTGTCGCAGGAAACAATTCCTCTTGAAAAAGCAGCGCAGCTACTTAATGATAAAAAGAAAAAGAACACCGTTTCAGTTGAGTCTCAAATCAAAGGCATAGATGAATTTGAAATGGGTATTGCAGCGGCAGTTCAGGAGTTGGCCGCAAATATTGAGTCTTTGGGAATCACAGACATAAAGGATGAAGTTAGTGCAGCAATGGTATCGGTTTCTTCCAAAAAGCGAATGGATCTAGGCAAGCAACTCGAAGAGAAGGTGAAAACTGCTGATTATGAGCTAGAACAATTAAACTCTAAAATAATATCTCTTCTTAATCCCTTTTTTGAAGAAAAGGTCTATAATTCGATAGATACCTATTCATTTTTGCAGGAAGATGGGATAATTAGCGGTAAGCAGATTTCTTCTACTGAAAACATGGAGTATTGGTTTGAACTGAAGTTCAATAGCAAAGAGCTTAAAATAGAAGATCTTTATAAAAAGTTCATGCTACCGGTGTGGGTATCAGGTGGTTTGTTGCGTCGTGAGGATAAGGTGAAGGAAATAGACCTGTCCGATCACCATATTGTATCAATGGAATATGATGGGGATGAACATCTTGAAGCAGTGCTCAAGGATGATGATTCAGAGCATGTATTCAAGATAGTGGCTGATGAGAATACTTTCATGATATTTCACAATGACCGTGACATAAGCATTGATGAAAAATTAATAGAGTCTCTTGAAGAGGAAGAAATTCTGCTTCTTATAAAAAAGATGAAGCAGTATTTTACAGTGGCTGTTCAATCTCGTATGCTCACACACGTATTTCTTGATGGCAAAGATGCAATCAATGAGAATATGATCTTTGACTGCTTTAAAATAATAGCCACACACTATGGTTCTTTGATTACTGAATGCCTTAACAGGGGTTACAATAAGGAAGAGATCGCTATAAAGATAGAACGTCCTGATGAAACCAGAACTGAAAAATATATCTCAAGAGCAGATGTTTTTAAACAGTTATCAGATATTGGTAGTGAAGGACTTGAGCTGGCAGGTATACTGAAGGTTTCAGATAACTGACTGTTCTTAGGCCCGACTGATTATTCAATGATGAAAAAGTAATGATTTGTTCTAAACAACTCATACTTTTCATTTCTCAATATTTCTACCCAGAATTTCATTTACATCATTGACCATATCTGCTTTAGTGACAAGTATTAATTCATCCTTTTCATGCAATTTTGGGTCTTTTTCTGCAAGAATGAATTCGTTTTTACGATATATGCCAATAAATGCACTTCCCTCTGGTAATGATATCTCTGACAATTTCATATCGATTATTTTATCAGTAGTAATAACGCCCATGAAACGCACATCAGAACGTACAAGGTTGCTTAGTTCAATTGTGTTTATTCCTCTGAGTACATCTGAGATATAGCTGGATGATATGCTGGATGGGTTGATCATATAATAAAATCCAAGTCTATTTGCAACATCCATGAACTGTTTGTCATCAATCTTAAGAATTACTTTCTCAACCTTGGCATCTCTTGCTATCAGGCCTATGAGAATATTGTTCTGGTCGTTGCTTGTACAGGCAACAATCGCATCTGCATTAGAGATATCTGCCTTCTCTAAAATGTCCGGCCTTGTACCTTCAGCATTTATAACTGTGCAATCCTGGGTTTCTGCCAGCTCTTTGGCTATTGATTCATCTTTTTCTATCAATATGACCTCTTTACCCTGCTGGATCATATTCTCCGTGAGATTTATTCCAAGCGGACCGGCCCCTACTACAATTACTCTCATATTTTTACATTCCTTCTATTGATTCTTTTTCTCTTAATCCATGTTCCCGGCATGAAAAGCAATATCAATGGGATAATCTCGATCCTTCCAAACAACATGTCAATTATCAGCACTAACTTAAGGCCAACAGGCATTGCAGCACTGGTAACTCCTGCGGAAAGTCCTACAGTGCTTAAAGCGCTAGATACCTCAAACACGGAACTATTACTGTCCACTCCATAGGCCATGAAAATGAAAGATGATGCAATCATTATCAATGCGTAAAGCAGCATAAAGCTCACGAGATTATAGATTTCCTCGCTATCTATTACGTGCTCCTCTATTTTTATCGGTGTGATGGTCTCTCTTGGCAGGAACAATCTCAGTAATACATTATGCAGCACCTTAAAGAGCAGAATTACTCTAAATACTTTTATTCCACCTGCTGTAGATCCCATATTCCCTCCTATCCACATCATGAATATCAATACGGCTTTTGAAGCCTCGGATAAAACAGAAAGGTCCATTGTTGAAAAACCTGCGGTAGTTAGTGCAGATATTATATGGAAAAGGTTGTCCTGTATCGGACTATAATCAATTTTATCTATTGAAAGCGTAAAAGCAAATATTATCGCACCCATGGCTGCCAGGCCCATGAAATATCTTAGTTCCAGATTTTTAAAGAATTTTTTCGGCTTCTTGAATAAATGTGGATAAAGTACAAAACTGATTGCTCCCAGAAGGCAGGATATACTTATTGCAGTAGGTATCAAGCTCCCCTGATATGCTCCTATACTTTCAGCACGTGTTGAAAATCCACCCGTAGATACACAACAAAGAGCGTGGCATATAGAATCAAATAGAGACATACCACTAATCAAAAGCAGCAGCATGGAAAACAGTGTTAGGATAATGTAAACTTTTCCAAGTGTTCGGGTGGTGGATATCACCGTTGGTTTGATCTTCATATCTCCATAGTTTGCCTTGTATATTCTGGATGCAGTAGTTCCCGGTCTGATCAGGACAGAGAGTACCACAAGGATTATTCCTATTCCCCCAACCCACTGTCCCCAGGAACGTGCAAAAAGGAACACTGGTCCTAGATCTGCTGGTGCAACACTGAGTCCTGTCGTTGTAACAGCTGACACACTTTCAAAAAAGGCATCAATGAAAGGCATTCCTGTTGAAAACGACATTGGGACGGCACTTATGAGTGCAGATATCGGGAAAACCAGTGCAATGATAATGAGTGCTTCCTTTGTTTCAAGTTCATAGTCCGGAAGAGCGTGATAGATCACAGAACCAATGATGAAAACTGCAGCAGCAGTACTTCCATAGTCAAAGGCTGCATCTATATTTCCAAGTATCAATGCGGCAATTGCCGGAACAAGCACTACAAAACTGAAAGCTATGAGATAATATCCTATGTACTTTGCTACAGCTTTATGGTTTACAGGAGTGTGTAGTTCGTACATAGTCTATAATGATGCTTGTTACTTTATAAATTATATCATGGATTGTTCCGATGGCTTCTCTTTATCTTGGAATAGTATATTCATATTTTAAGTTCCTGAAAGGAAGCTTAATTATATCTTAACTATCATCTAAAAGCCCATGTCATCAAAATTTAATATTATCCACAAGGATGCAGCAGGGCGTATCGGTAAGCTCACAACCCCCCACGGAGTGGTTGAAACCCCTACTGTAATGCCTGTTATTAATCCTAATATCCAGACAATAAAACCCTCTGAGATGAGAGAGTTTGGTGCTGAGATACTTATCACGAATTCATATATAATCTACCGTAAGGAAGAATTAAGGGAAAAGGCACTCAAAGACGGTCTTCATGTACTTCTTGACTTTAATGGTCCTCTTATGACTGACTCCGGCTCATTCCAATTATCAGTCTATGGTGAGGTAGAGGTCACAAACGAGATGATCATTGATTTTCAACAGAAGATAGGGACTGACATTGGAGTTCCTCTGGATATCCCCACACACCCTGATGTGTCTTATGAAAAGGCAAAAGAAGACATGGATATCACAATACAGCGCCTTAAGGAAGCAAAGGGGCTTGTAAAAGGTGATATGATGTTGGCAGGTCCTGTGCAGGGTGCTATTTATAAAGATCTGCGCGAGGACTGTGCCCGGGAACTTTCAGAACTAGGCTTTGATGTCTATCCAATAGGGGCTGTGGTCCCGCTGATGGAATCTTACCGTTATTCCGACCTTGTTGATGTAATTGCTTCAGCTAAGAAAGGACTTGACCCAACAGCACCTGTCCATCTCTTCGGTGCAGGACATCCAATGATGTTCGCGCTGGCTGTTGCCCTTGGTTGTGATCTGTTTGATTCGGCTGCTTATGCTCTTTATGCAAAAGACAGGCGTTACATCACTTCTAGAGGAACGTATCATGTAGACCAGCTTAAGTATCTGCCATGCTCATGTCCTGTATGTATAGCCCATAGTGCAGAAGAGCTGAAAAAGGCCCACAACTGTACTGAGCTTCTTGCAAGACACAATCTTTACGTAACTTTTGAAGAGGTACGTGAGGTCAAGCAAGCCATATGGGAAGGCAATCTCCTTGAACTTGTGGAACAAAGATGCCGGGCTCATCCAAGAATGCTTGAAGCACTTAAGCAGATGTACACTTATTCTCCGTGGCTGGAGCAGTGTGATCCATCATCCAAATCCACACTATTCTACTGTGGTCCGGAGTCTGCCAGGCGTCCTGAAGTTCTGCGCTTTGGCAGGCAACTTGAAAGACTTAGCATAGAAGGTTCTGTGCTCATAAGGGCATACCCTACAAAGAAGGACAGTGATTACGACAATGTCATGGTGTTCAAAGCACCATTCGGCTCTTATCCACAGGAGCTTGCAGAGGTCTATCCGTTTAACGCAGAGGTTCCAAGGACCCCTGACTATGAATCACTTGAAACTGCCTATCAGAACACCATCAAGCTTGTGGAACTGAACCCTGATGCAAGCTTCACTTTTCTGATGGATGACAGGTTCGATCATCCTCTTGTGGAAAAACTTGCAGAAATGGCTAACTTTAAAATTATTCCTGCAAAAAAGTAATTGCTAATTAAAATTGAAAAAGGAAAAGAATATCTGAATATCAACTTATTCAGACCTTCTTTTTCCAGTCAGAACTTTTATTTTCTAAACCACATTGCGCATATAAGTCCTACAAAAGCAAGCATAAGTTCAAATCCGGGTGCTGCGACTGAACTTTCAATAATATTTTCCTCATCACTCTCAACTTCTTTTTGAGCTGTAGTTTCATCTCCTGTAGTTTTATCTGCTATACTGGCAGATGTTGTGTCTTCTTTAGCTTCTGCCATATCCACAACAATGATCTCATCATCACTACTTGATTTTTGTTCTTCTGGTTTATTCTTTACTTTGATAGTACGTTCTGCTCCAAGAGTCATTTTAAGACAAGGAGCCCTGGTATCTGCTGTGCTGAGATACATGCCAGCATGAAGGTCTATTTTTTTATCTGCATTAAGTGAAATATCCTTATTACTGGATAAGACCAGAGCATTGTCACCAGTGTTAAGAACTGTACCTTTGCCGCTTCCTGCATAATCCGTTCCATCCATAAGAGCAGGTACTTCAAATCCCTCAACATCAAATATGCCGTATGTATCACCACTTTCAATGGTGCTAACCTCATCTCGCAGGAAAACATATTTGAAAACCACAAATTCAGTATTTGAACCCATGAATATAGAGTCTACATAACAATAGAATATCGGATAGTCCTCAGAATCTGTGTAAACATATGTTCTTTCAGGAGCAGTCAGATTCATATCTCCTGATATCACTTTAGAATCTATCTCCACTCCATCCTTTTTCAGCTGTACCCATACCTTATTGCCTTTAACGTCTATCTGCTCTGCCACAAGTGACCAGCCACCTGCAAGTTCCCATTCTTCTGCTGTATACATTTGTTTTTTGAAGTCACTCTTTGTTTCCAGAAGGATTTTTGCAATTTTATCCGGTTTACAGCCTTTTGAAAGGTCACATGTATCTTCGGGCATCACAATATACTGTGGTCCGAAAAAGCCCATAAGATAATAGAATTCAAGGTCCGCATCATCGACAATATACTTCCCTGCATCATCACAACCAGCTATCTTTGTCTTTTTCTTCTGAGGCTTGCTTACATAGTAGAGATCACCTTCAGCTATCTTATCTCCAAGTTGGAAAGCAGATGAGGCATTATCGTTGTGCAGGTAAAGTACTTCACTTGAAATACCAGGTTTAATTTGATACCAGAAACCAGTAAAACTGTTAGCATCCCAATAAAAATCACCTTCATCCGTTAATGAATCGCTGCTGTCATATACAGAGCTTCGTATTTTGTATGTGGGGTCATCTGCGCTTGCTGGCACAGTAGCCAAGGTTAAAACTGCTAAAAAAGCAATTATCATTTTTGTTATTGTTTTCATTTAAATATACTCCCGATAGAAAATCAAGATTTCTGGCAGGCCCGGAACACAACTAAAGCCCCATAAACAAACTCACAAACGGTTTATTTTTGGCTGACAGCATCATCTTGCTTTTGTTATCTTTCTTAAAGCTAGTCTTGTTATTACAATGATATAAATATCTTGTTCTTATAGTATACGCATCTTACCTGACAATTAATTATTTAAGCTATTTTCAACATGCTTCTAATCATTCAGGCAAAGGAATCTTCATATGAATATAAATAAAAAATATTTATGGTATCTCTGTGCATTCTGATGATCGTTTCAATTATCTCTTCAGGGTGCACAGATAGTTCAACAAACTCACAGAGCATATCAACGTAGCAGGAAACTGCTAGCATCACAATTACCGATGCTCTTGGCAGAGAGGTAGAAATTCTGGAATCAACTGATCATAGACCCGGAAGATAATAATGGCTAGCATCTGCATATTTTTTATTTATCTTATAAGTGAAAAAAACCAAAAAATTTTATTTATTTATTTATTTATTATTCCTAATAATCAAAAGACTAATTAGTGCATGTTCAGAATTATTTTATGAATACGCATTTCTTCCTTTCGTTATTTCTAACCGAAATGCTTTTTTTAACCACACAACCCTAATACTAATATACAATACAGGGAAATAGGTGCTAATATCCATAGGTGATAAGTTTGGTTTCCATTCCAGGTTCAAAGACACAAAATCCCTATATTGAAATATTAAGGCCGGAAATTGCAGATATGGATCTAGCCCTGCCTGCAGCAAGTGCCTTACTGGCTTCCTATCTAACAATAGGTGCACTGCCTGATCCAATAATGTTCATTATAGCTGTTATCGGGGGTTATGCGGCAATCACAAGTTCTTACGTTTTTAATGACTGCTGTGATGTCGATATAGACACGATCAACCTTCCGGATCGTCCTATTGTATCCAATAAGCTCAGCCGTAAGCAAGCTCTGAAGTATTCAAGTGTGCTGTTCTTAATTGCGAGCATAGCAGCCCTCTACCTGAATCCTGAATCTTTTGTGGTTCTGGTGGTAGCAGTCGTTACTATAAGCGTATACTCAAAACTTGCAAAAAGAATGACATTTCTTAGTTTTGTGCCTGTGGGAATAGCTTACGGACTTGTGCCTATAGGTATCTGGCTGGCATTCGATCCGGCAGGGATCCTAAAAGGTCCAGATTATGGCTCCATACTTCCCCTTCCTGCCATATTCCTTGGTCTGATGATGTGTTTTACTGACTGGGGTTTCACTCTTTCCGGTGTTGCCAGGGATGTAGAAGGTGACAGGCTCAGAGGAGCACCGACATTTCCGGTTACTTTTGGTATTCCGGCGACATCAAAGTTCGTAACTTTTATGTGGCTTGTAGGTGTCATAGCGTCAATTGCAATCGGACTTACAGCAAAGATCGGACCCATATATTTTGCAGGCGCACTGCTTGCAGGTGGCTGGATGCTCAGCCAGTCATTTGATTTTATTAAGAACCCTACACAAGAGCGTGGAGGCAGGCTATTTATCCAGGGCTCCAGATACAGGGGTATCATGTTTACCTCTCTTATACTAGATGTAGTACTTTGCATACTTGTTCCGGCTTATTCCGGTATTTTATGGTAATAATCAGTTGTTCCCGAGGTTCAAAATGGATGCAGATATCATTGTAATAGGAGCTTCTCCTGCAGGTGTAATGGCAGCAAGGAATGCATCAGCTAAAGGCTCTAAAGTAATCCTCCTTGATAAAAAGGAGGCAGCAGGAGTTCCTCCTCATCCGGCAAACACATTTTTCAAAGGAATGTTTGACCGGGCAGGTGAGGAAGTAGACCAGAGTTATATCATCAAAAATCTCAAAGGTGCCTATATAGTAGCACCTTCTGGTAAAAATGTTATTTTTGAAGGCGATGCTTACTTCCTTGACCGCAAGAAATTCGATGAGTTCTACGTTCGTCAGGCTGCAGAGGCAGGTGCAGATGTTCGCTTTGGCATTGAGGTCCTTAATGTCCTAAGGACTGATGGGGGATTTGTAGTAAGTACTTCAAAGGGTAAGATCAAATGTAAACTCGTTATTGTTTCAGATGGTATTAATTCCAGAATAAGTGCCCTTCTTGGAATGAAACCTATCAAATATCCAAATGATATTGCCTGGTCCCTTGAGGCAGAGATAGAAGCAGAAGGAATTGGTGAACCTGAGCTGTTTGAATATTATGTTGGTAATCATGCTCCTGGATGGAAATCCACCTATTCACCTTGTGGCGGGAACAGGGCAACCCTTGGTATGTATGTCCGAAGACATGGAAGGGATGTATCTGACTTCTTCAATGATTGGCTTGAAAGGTTCAAGGAATTGAAAGGTCTTGATGAAGTCAGGATCATCAGTAAATCTGTAGGTGGTGATCCCATCGTTGCAATTCCTGGTGATATAGTTGCTGATGGTGTAATGGTGGTGGGTGGTTCTGCTGCCCAGTCAGGTATCGGATATGGCATGCATGCAGGGCAGATCTGTGGTGATGTTGCAGTTGATGCCATTGCAAAAGATGATATGTCAAAAAGCTTCCTTTCTGAATACAGAAAAAAATGGAATGCTGAATACAGGACAGAGTATTATCTTGGAAGGTTTGCCATGGAAACTCTCAGGAAAATGACCGACAAGGAGATTGATGGGATGATGGAGGTATTTGAAGGGGAGGACTTGAAGGTACTTGGAGGAAGTCCTTTTAACCAGGCGTTGCAGGTATCAAAGATGATATTGAAAAACAATCCCTCTTCCATACTTTCCTACAGGGCAATTTTCAGGAATAAATAAGCCATGAATCATAAATATTATTTTTACAAGAATCCATTTTTTAAGGTATATGCCCAAGTCGAAAATGATCGGGTCAAGATGAAGACCTCTGGCATTGCCTCTTCAATAATGGGTTCTTATGTTTCAGAGATGTTGGAGATATTTGAGGATACAAAACCCTCAGAAGTGGAAAATGATCAGTTAATATACTCCACCTGGATGCCTCCTATACCCAGCAAGGCATTTGACCGGCTTGTATCAAGTCAGATGAGTGCAATGAGGAACAAATTCATTCCGGAACAGATCACGATATCAATTACAGAAGAGTGTCCAAACAGATGCATTCACTGTGCTCTCCCGGATACTAAAAACAAAGCAAAGCTTAGTCCTGAAACTGTTAAAAGTGTCATCGACCAGACTCTGGTTATGGGGACTACACTTGTTATATTCGATGGTGGAGAGCCTTTGCTATATGATGGTCTTGAAGAGCTTATCAGCTATGTTGACAGCTCACGTGCAATCACAGGCCTGTTCACATCTGGTGTGGGAATGACTTCCCAGCGTGCATCAAGCCTTAAGGATGCTGGTCTTTCCATGCTCAGCGTGAGTTTTGACAGTGCTAATGAAAAAGGACACGATTTTATGCGTGGAAGGTCCGGTGTGTTCAATGATGCTATAAATGCTGTGAAGCACGGTCTTGATGCTGGTCTTTTAGTTAATATATACGTTGTTCTTTCACCAAGGAATATTGATGAGCTTGATGACTTTTATGAGCTTGCAAAAGACCTGGGTGTGCATGAAATCTCTTTCTTTGAGATAGTTCCAACTGGAAGGTGGCTGGACCATGAGGGAGAAGTTCTTACACCAGAAGATCTGAAGAAATTTGATGATTTTATTGAGCGTAGCTCTCATTCGCAAGGACCACGCATTTTTCCAATTCCTCAGATAGTAAGAAAAATGGGATGTTTTGCAGGCAGGAAATGGCTTCATGTAACTCCTGAAGGCGATGTATTTCCATGTGCATGTATGCCGAAATCTTATGGTAATATTCACAACGAGTCTTTAGCATCGGTATGGAAAAAGATATACAAAGACCCTGTTTTCACTTCAGGTCCCTGTCTGATGAGGGATTCAGAATTTAGAAAAATCCACCTTGAGCTCAAGCAATAATTTTTCTGAAAAACAATTCTAAATAAAAACAGTTGATAGAGGGTGAAGGTCACCCTCTTAAGTTTGATTATTTCAGGATACCTGATCTCTGGAGTGCCATAAGTTTTTCCATGGTAAGCTTCTCACCAGATTTGAAATTATCAAAGATGTCTTCTGCATCCCTGCGTGCATCTGCTCTGGCAGCTTCTCTCTTTCCATCGACATCTCCTTTCTTCATCTTGCGGAGTTCCTTATCAATGTCCCGGATCTCTTTCTGGGCTGCAATGAAGAGTTTGTGCTGTTCGTCAGCTTTTTCCTGGAATTGAACGAATTCTTTGTGAGCAGCATCGGATTCTGCGCGAATCTTGTCGGCTTCTTTGAAGGTAGTGATCATCTTGTCATGATATTCCTGTGCCTTCTGTGCATACTCTGAAAGTGTAGCGTGATGATTTGAAGCTTCGTCCCTGATCTCCTGTGCTTCTGTCAGCAGTGTCTTGAGTTCTTCATTTCCTTCAAGTTGCTGTTTCTTTACAACATATTGCTTCTGGAGTTCAGTGATCTTGCTGACCAGTTCTCTTTCCTTATTGGTTGTGAGGACTTCTGTCTGCTGTGTAAACTCAAGCCTGTCGATCTCCTTGCGTATGTCTTTGATCGAAGGGCCGCCAAGGTTGTTCTCATTGCGTATCTGGTCTATCTTAACAAATACTTCGTTTGCCTTGTTGTTGACCTCATCGCGGAGTACTTTATTTTCCTTTACCTTCTCGTTGTTCTCGTCACGGAGTACCTTGTATTCCTGAGCTTCATTGATAAGGTCCTTGGTCTTTTTGTTCAGCTCATTTCTCTTTGATGCAAGTGTGCTTGCCTCTGCGTTAAGCTCGTTACGTTTCTCTTTGTATTCTTCAGACTGGGTTCTAAGCTCAGTCTTCTTGTCGTTCAGTTCTTTTATCATTTCTTTTGTATCCTCCCGATCCAGCAAAAGAGCTGGCATTTCATGCATCTCTAATGCACGATACTTGGCCTTTTCCGATTCCAGTACTTGGATGACCGGTATAACTGCTTCAAGGTTCTTTTCTGTTATGATAATATCAGCATGCTCATGGAGGATTGGTTTGGAATTAAATGCTATGGCATATTTTGCCCTTTTAAATATACATATGTCATTGGCGCCGTCACCAACCACGATACATTCTTCAGGTTCTACTCCATATTTCCGGGAAATTTCTTCAAGAACCTGTTCCTTGGAACATTGTTCTGTAAGGGGTCCCCTTACCTCTCCTGTCAGACATCCCTGGTCTACCAGTAGTTCATTTGAAACTACATGATCCATTCCAAGTGTTTCACCAACACGCTCTGCAGCTATGGTAAATCCACCGGATATCATTGCAGTTTTGTATCCATGGGATTTCAGATAATCCAGGAGTGTTTTCGCACCGGGCATGAAAGGTATTTTGTCAAGCGCATCATGGGCGTTATCGAGTGTAAGTCCTTTTAGTAGTTTCACTCTCTCAAAAAGTGCATTGGAAAAATCAATTTCTCCGCGCATTGCTTTTTTTGTTATGGAAGCCACTTTGTCTCCAACCCCTGCCGCATGTGCAAGTTCATCAATGGTCTCAGCATCAATAAGGGTGCTGTCCATATCAAAAACTATTAACTTAATCCCATGAGAATTATTGCTGGTACGACTCACTTCATCAAACCTAAAATTTTAATCCCGTATTGAAACAGTATTTAAGTGCCGAGATTGTTTTGAAATATGCTACATTGCTCTTAAAGCTTTCGGGGAAATCACTATATATAATCATTTTTTCAGAATGATATATCCCTTAGCTCCATTCCAAAACTGATATATGCTACACTGTCCATTGGACTAATGTGATTTTACATGGCAAAGATTGGATTTATTAAACTCGGTAACTTAGGTATGAGCCAGGTTATAGACCTCGTTCAGGATGAGATTGCAGCAAGAGAAGGAATTACTGTCCGTTCCTTTGGAACCGGTCCTAAAATGGGCAAAGACGAAGCAGCAGCAACAGAAGAACTCAAGAAATTCGATGCTGACTTCTACGTAATGATCAGTCCTAACTCAAGCGCACCAGGTCCAACTGCAGCTCGTGAGATATACAAGGATGTTCCATGTATCGTAATCTCAGACGGTCCTACAAAGAAGGACGACCGCGCAGCACTCGAAGAAGCAGGCTTTGGTTACATTATCATGACCGTTGATCCTCTCATCGGCGCAAAAACAGAATTCCTTGACGCTGTAGAGATGGCTTCATTTAACTCAGACGCAATGAAAGTACTTTCAACCTGTGGTGTTGTAAGACTCATTCAGGAAGAGCTTGACAAAGTTGCCGCACAGGCAGACGAAGGCAAGACACTCGAACTTCCACACATTCTTGCAAAGCCAGAGAAGTGCATCGAAAGAGCAGGTTTCAACAACCCGTACGCAAAGGCAAAGGCACTTGCAGCTCTTCACATGGCTGATATGGTCGCAAAGATCAATTTCCCTGCATGCTTCATGATGAAGGATATCGAGCAGATCACCCTCACAACAGCAGCAGGTCATGAGATGATGCGCGCAGCAGCACAGCTGGCAATCGATGCAAGAGAGATCGAAAAATCAAACGACAGTGTCTTCAGGCAGCCACATGCAAAGAAAGGCCACCAGATGACCAAGACAGCTCTCTACGAGAAGCCACAGTAAAGTACCAAAGGTACTTATCTTTTTTTTATGGACCTGCTTACTGTCAGCTTGATTGCTGTAGCAGTTTTTGTTGTATTCGTTATTTTAACAGCTTTTTTCCTGAAACATGCATTGTACATGAATAAAGAAGCAGGCAAAGCTAAATTTAAAAATGGGAATGAAGACAAAGATAATGATGCTGCAAAAAAAGACGATGGGAATTAGTTCCCACTAAAAATTTTAAACAATTATAATTATATTTTCTCTTCTTTTGTCCTTGGCATTGCTATTATTTCTCTTACCTGAGTATCGAAGAAATCAAAGGAATGCGCAGGCCTTAAAACTACAGATACATCCGCACCCTGTCTTGTTCCTCCGATTGCAATTATCTCAGTATCTGGAGACACAGGTATGTGACCTGAGTCTGCTGCCATCATTGCACATTCTATGGCTACCTTAAAACCCTTTCCAAAAACTGCACGTAATGTGTCGGATATTACATCAGCACGGCTGGCACCACCTATGCGTTTTGAGATTGCACGCTCAACACCTGAGAAGATATGTGTCTGTGTGCTCATTACAACTCCAAGTTCATTGAGTTTCTCAAGCTTATCCTCATCGACTTCCCACTGGCCGCTTTCCTTGAGTCCATACTGGTGAGTTATAGCTATAAGTTTAACATCCTGATCCTTGAATGCCTCTGCAGCTATGAGTGCAGTCTCTCCGCTTGTACTTGCAAGTACGATATATTTGATTCCGAGTTCTGCAGCCCTTTTTGCAGATAATTTCATTAGTTCTTCTGTATTTGCTTTTCCTACTTCGCTAAAGTATCTTATTGATTTATCCACGTTATCACCTTTATTTTCTGAATAATCATTGCTCTGCTTATCGCTATAAGTTTAATTTGTAGATGCAAACGATGCTCTTATCTATAAGCTGGCTGTTATATTAATATAAGGGAGTTTATCAAGTCGTATTTTTAAAAGGTGATAGTTTGGCATCAACAGATTATGACAATAATAATGTAAAGATCATAACAACAGATATAAAGTCCGAAAATCCAATTTTGGTAGAAGGTTTTCCAGGGATTGGTCTTGTAGGAAATATTGCAAGCCAGCAGATAATCGATGAATTGAAAATGGAATATATGGGCTCCATTAATTCGAGACATTTCCCGCCGATTGCAGTTCTTTATGAAGGTCTTATAAACATGCCTGTGAGAATATACGAAAGTGTAGAACACAACATGGTGATGGTCGTCTCAGATATACCCATAAATCCAATGATAGCTTACGATATAAGTAAAGCTCTTCTGGAATGGGCAAAATCCATCAATGTTAAGGAAATAATCTCTCTGGCAGGTATTGCAACCATGAGTGAAGACCACAAGGTATTTGGTGCTGCGACTAACCTTGAAATGCTTGAAAGGATTAAAGATAAAGTGGAGCTTTTCCAGATGGGTACGATTTCAGGTATATCGGGCAGTATTATGAGTGAATGCTTCGTAAGCGAAATGCCTGCAATAAGTCTTCTTGGCTCCACCATGAGCCAGAATCCTGATCCAAGGGCTGCAGCAGTGGTTATTGATGTATTAAATCTTCTATACGATTTCAATATAGACACCGAAGGTCTCATCGAACAGGCTGAGAAGATAGAAATAGAGATGCAGCGGCTCGCTGAGGATGTAAGAACAACTGAACAGCCAACAGTACCTAGAAAAGAGTTTCCTATGTACGGGTGATATCATGGAATATATTGCTTTAACGGGAATGTCTGAACGTGTTATGTCAGAGCTAAGGCAAAACAGGCTCCTTACAATAGAAATAAGAAACCCTTACAATTTCATAGCTGCTCTGCATTCAAATGTAGGCGATCTGTTATTACTCACTCACACTAGTCCCGAAGACGTCACTGGCGGAAGTATGGGAATAATTGCAAAATTAGTAAGGCATCAGATATCAACTCATCGAATAACACAGAGCAATGAGCTTCAATATGAAGAACGTGAGTCTACATGTCTTAGGTTACAGCTTGATCCAAAGTGCATTGCACGTGTGCGTAAAGTTCTGATCAATAGAATAGGTGAAACTACAAAGGTCGATGCAGAAGAAATTCCACTCTACAATGCCAGATAAATTCAGTGCTCACCCTGCTTGCTGAGGATAGAGCTTTTCAAAAAGTCAGTGGACAAGTTCGCAATAAAGAAGGATCGCACAATAAAGAAGCTTTGATGTGTAAGTATCCTTCTTGGATAGTGTGGTGCACATCGGCTCTTCATAGTCCATGAGTGATTCGATATTGGGGAATTTACATGAGCTCATTCAGCTAGCAATTTTGCTTGTCTTATTCACTTTATTCAATAGTTGCTCTTACAGTTGTAAAAACAGGCCCGCGGAGGTCTATCTTCCTTTTATTGCTGGTGATGAAGCGCTGTGCAAGGGGTTCAAGACGGATATTTATCTCTGAAGGGACCTTGACGATCCTTACCCTTGTTTCAACTTCACTCTTGCCATTTGCAACGGCATCCTCGATATCCTTTGCAGCCTGGCAGGCAAATGCGTCCAGGAACCTGACACCTGTTCTTGCAGAGTGGTTCTCAAGTACCTTTCTCCATTTCTTGTTCTCAGGTATTCCCAGAATGTCACTTTCATAGGCAACTACTTCATTGAATACAGCAGGTCCACAGAGCTTTGTATCTTCCTCAGATTCAATGACAGTCACTTTTACTGTTTTTCCATTGATCTTTCCTTCCCACGCAGGGAATTCACATGGGCTTGGAGTTGATGCGTATTCCTCACAAACCGCTACAATTGCTTTTACAATAGCTTTGCCCTGGTCAGTTTCAGGTACATTCTCTACATATATTGTCTTTGCAAGCTCATTATCGCTCATCTTCCACTTAGAATATTGTGTTATCTGTGGATAATTGAGTGAACGGATGTCAGTTGCATCATGAAGTATCATTGCCAGTCTTTCAACTCCAAGGCCGAGGTTCATCACAGGACAGGGTATATTGTACTGAGAAAGGGCTGTAGGCGAGTAAATACCAAAGGTTGCTATCTCTATCCATCCATCAGAGTATTTTGTGTTAGAGCCCACCAGATTTGGATGATAGGCAAAAACCTCTATTTGTGTGTCAGGCACATAGTATTTGCTGCGCTTCTCGTCAGGTCTGAACATGAACTTTTCAAAACCGAACTGTGAAAGTAAACCCTGTGCAACTGCTTTCCCATGGTCGATGGTCACATTTTCATTCATTATGACACAGGATGCAGAGTAGTATGTCATAAGACGTGCCGCATCTTCAGCCTGCTCTCTTCTGAAGCAACGATCAATGGAGAAGAAATTAAATGGAGGGTTCGCACGCTCAATGACGGATGCAAGGCTGATGAACCAGCCTGATGTCATGTGACTTCTAAGTGTCTTTTTTGTTGCCTGGGGAGTGAGTTCCTTGAACTCAGGAAATACCTGGTCTATCATTTCAACAACCAGAGAATCTGAAATACTAATTCCGGCAGCTATCTCAGGAACAAGGTCATCTCCTTCCACATCTCCTTTCTTGTATGCGTGAAGTATCTTCCTGATGGTCTCAATGGATTTATCATCGATATCGCCAAGTATCTCCCTGATACTACTGATTCGCTCGTCGGATATTCCTACATTGGGACGTGGAAGTCCTGAAAGATAGAAACACCTGTCAAGAACAGCAAGTGCCTCATGGCCGAATTGCTTGTGAACCTCTCTCTCATCTACTATGAGTGGGTTCATCATTTCCTCAAATCCCATTCTCATATATGCATCACGAAGTTTTGAGATCGTGTCATACACAGGGTGTGGTTTCCCGTATTTGAGAGTCATGTGTGGGTACTGGTCATTCAGTTTTGTTTCACTGATATAATCCTTCCCCATGTTCCAGGCAGCATCAAAATCTTCGCTTGCTGCTTTCTTGATATCATCAGGATTGAATTTCATGTATTTTCCTCGTAAAAGTAATAATATGAATTTAATTAATCTTATTTTCAAAGTCCTTCATAGCTTTTTCCAGTTTCTGTTGGAGTATTGCGTTTGTAAGGTCTCCCCGGGTTCTTTCTATAATGGACCTTGTGGTATCCGTTTTGTGGCGGAGTCCACGTGTCATAGCATCCGGATAGTCGAACATCATAAGGCAATTATGAATCTCTTCCATCAGTTGAAGGTGATATTCTCCCTCTTCAGGACTTCCTTTTCTAATAAGGTCAAGTATATGTCTTCTGAGTTCCCCGCTCACATCTCCAAGTCCATTAAGATATGCCACATCACTGACATTGAGTTCTTCAGGTCCGGGTATGGTTTTATCCTTGTTGAGTATCCCGTAAACTATCGTAGATTCCACAAATTCCTGTTGCGCATGTTCCAGAAATCCGGCAAAATATATGTCAGGGTAAGTTTGGAGTGAAGTGTTTATCTTTTCAAGCATCTCTGCGGCCTTTTCAATGAGTGAGCTGGCTTTTTTGAAATCCTTGTTATGTATGCTATACATTGCAGTCCTGCAATTGCGTACCACATCTCTGGAAATCGACAAGCTACTCTCTCTTGCTTTATCTTTTTCCTCGAAATTATCCTTTATTCTGCTGGAGATCTTATTGATCATTGCAATCTTTTAGTTCATTCACTGCCTTGTATAAACACTTTTTCGAAAGCTTGCGTGAAAATGAACAATTATGTATGCATAATAGATTACGGTAAATATTATAATGGGTCTGAAATAAAAAAGATTAAAAAAGGAAATAATAATTATTACTTCCTGTGTTTGCCTACTCGTCGACCGGGATGGTCTCGAGCTGACTTGCAATATCCCATATGAGTGTCCTTGTATGGACCGGGATGTTAGGATCGTTGCTTATGTCTTCAAGAATGGATATACTGGAGGATGTTCTCAAAAAGAGGGGTTCGTCCTTTTTACTTAATGTACTTAGAATTTCATTTGCAGAACGTCTTATATTCCTTGGTACTGAATTATCATTTGCGATATACTCTAATTTCTGCTTGCACTCATCAATAACTTGTTCAAAATTTGACATGTAGGATCACCTTGAAATCAAAATAGGATTGCTTAATTAACACCTAAATAATTATATTCTATAAATAGACTTTCATTGCTATATATGTTTTGAAAAATGAGGAGATAAAATGTCAAATACCAATGATGATAATGTAGTAAGAATATCTAAGATGCTTGAGATTGGGGGTACAATGCTGGCCCAACAGTGTGAGAATTGTGCTGCCCCTCTCTTTCGATATCAGGGGCGTGTTCTGTGTCCCGTTTGTGAGGATGTTCACGACCCACGTGAGGTCATGCGATCAGCTCAATTTGCAGATAGCTCCCCATCTTCAATAAACGAATCTTCCCATATAAAAGAAAAAGAAACTCCAGTTGCGGCTATCTCTGACCCGTCTTCCAGCTCAGAGAAACCAGTGTCCAAACCCGTATTGAATGCTGCTTCGGTACAGGGTTCTATTTCTGAAATGGAGTCATTGCTGATAAACAAGATGACTGCAATGGCACGTGAGATGCAAGATGAAAAAGATGTCAGGAAGATTACCGATTATCTTAATATGATCGACCGTTGTATGGATACAATGGCCAAAATGCGCGGCTTGCTCTAATACAGATTTAAAATTTAATTTGTTCTTTCTTTTTTTTATCATTTATACTCGCTGCTCACAATCTCCCTGATCTTGGCTGCGGTCTTTGGTCCGATATTGTCAACCTCAAGCAATTCTTCATAATTTGCTTTCATAATATTTTCCACTGAGCCAAAATGATGTAAAAGATTGCGTGCAGCCTTTGGTCCGATATCTGATATCGATGAGATAACATATTCCTGTTGTTGCGGCAACATGGGTGCAGATTTTTTCCCATGCATATTCACTTCTCTTTTTTCATCCACTTGTTCACGTTTTGCTATCTGTGACAAGAGGGCTGCGGTGTCTTCTGCATCCCTGCTGTAGAATAAAGAAACACCGAAATCAAGGCTTATTGAGGCCAAAGTTCCATGAATTGCATTGGGATTTATTCCTCTGCAGTTGAACAGGCTTTCGCCTTCAACAATAAGCACTGGTTTTTCATATGCTCTGGAGAGATTTGCAATTTGTTCGAAGAGCTTTTTATCTATAAGAGAACTAACAAAATCCTGTGATTCCTTCCTTTCAGCAGCTATGCGGTCGCTAAGGATGTAATCACCGACTTCTAATGTTTTGACGATTATCTCAATACCATTCCTGTCAAGGTTGCGGGCAACTGAACTGCGTATCTCTCTCTGATCAACGACTATTTTGATGTTCTTGTTTTCAGCATCATACTCAAACAGTGTCTTCTGTTCTTCCCCGGCTTTCTCAGTTGCAAAATCCTCTGTAATTGAATTATTTTTCCTTGCAGGCATAGCTTCCTGAAGTAGTTTCATATTGCTTTGCATCTTTTTTTCTCTGGACTGGCTGCTCCAGTAGTACGCCTCATCCCGGGTTCCCTTCGTGACCAGCACGACCACACGCCCTTCATGTTTTCTTCCGGTCCTGCCCTTCCTCTGTATGCTTCTGATCTCTGAAGGGATGGGTTCATAAAAAAGGACAAGATCAGTGGATGGGATATCAAGACCTTCCTCTGCAACAGAGGTTGCCACAAGGACGTTATAATCTCCGGCCTTGAACTGCTCGATTATCTCCACCTGTTGCTTCTGCGTAAGCCCTTTATCTTTGTATTTTGATGCCTGGCCCACAAACCTTACAGGACGTATTCCTTCTTCTTCTGCAAGTGCCTTTGTGATCATTTCAGCAGTGTCACGGTAGTTTGCAAAGACTATCACTCTGGAATGTGGCTTGTCCCCAAGTTCTTCAACAACTATTCTCTTCACATGGTCAAGTTTGGGGTGCTCAAGGTCACAGTCTTTCATTCGGTGTGCTACCTGTTTGATGTAAAGATCCTCTGCCAGACGTTTTGATGCCTTACTCCCGCTTTTAGAGTAAGCCTCATTTTCAAGTCTTTCCATGTACATTCGCAATGATTCGAGACCTTGTGTTTCCACGATCTCGACTGCATGGTTCACTTTCATGATCTCAGCGAGTATTGATATTGCCCCATAGACGGAAGAGTCTGGAAGGCCTCTTAATTCTCCCTGAAGTTTTGCCTGCAGACTCAGGAGGTCTTTTTTTGAGACGTATTTCTTATTGTATATGGGATATCCATACTCGGTGAGTTTTTTGAACCTGTCCTCAAGCACTTTGTTAAGCAGATCCTTTATGTCTTTCATGCCCTCAGGCAGGTTGATGCGTTTCCATTCTATCTCTTTCTTATGAATGTATGGTAATACATCTTTATCTGATTCTGTTTTGACAGCAACCGATTCCACATGTAATGACTCGCATACTTCGGCTATCTTTTCATCCTTGCTTCCGGGACTTGCCGTAATTCCAAGACACAGGGGATTCTTTGCGGTTTCAAAATACTTTTCAGCAATGTATGTATAAGCGTAATTGCCAACGGCTCTGTGTGCTTCATCAAAAGTGATGTGGGTGACATCCTCAAGACTTATTCTCTTTGTCAGTATGTCATTTTCGATTACCTGGGGTGTGGAAATGATAACCTTTCCCGCTTTCCACATGTCTGCTCTTTTGGCCGGGCTGACACTGCCTGTGAATGTCAGAATCTCCTCTTCCGGCAATTTGAAAACATTTTTGAAAAAAGAAGCATGCTGCTCAACCAGTGGCTTTGTAGGTGAGAGAACTATTACTTTACCACCGTACTTCTCAAGCCGGGAGGCCATCACAAGCAGGGATATGATTGTTTTGCCAAGGCCAGTGGGAAGAACTACCAGTGTGGATGTATCAAGTGCCTTGCCTGCCAGGTCAAGCTGATACAACCGCTGCTCTACGGCATCTGCTTTGATCAAAGGATGTTTGATATATTCTGGCATATTTATTTGCCATATATACAATGTTTACACTTTTAAACCTGAGCTAAGCAAGGTGAAAGTATTCAGAGTGCCTTTCCGGCACTCTCAAAATCCCTGCCCATATAAATCATTTCATAGACAAGGTCTGCTATTTTGTCAATTGGGGCACGCACCTGTTTCATGCTATCTCTGTCCCTGATTGTCACAGTGTTGTCTTCAACTGTATCGTAGTCGATGGTGATAGAATACGGTGTACCTATCTCATCGTTTCTTCTATAACGTCTTCCGATGGTCCCGGAATCATCATAGGATATGAGCAGTCCCTTCTGTTTCAACTGTATTTCAATGATCTTTGCCGGATCGATGAGCTCTTCTCTTGTAAGAAGTGGAAGGATTGCCACCTGCACTGGGGCTATCTCTTTCTTAAATCTCATCACTATCCTTGCTTCCTCTTCGCTGTCTTCCTTGCAAGCAAGCATTTCTTCCTCAAAGGCATGCTCCATTGTGGAATATAATATTCTGTCAATACCATAGGAAGGCTCTATGACGTGTGGGATGATGTTCTCTCCGCTGATCTTCACAGTCTCTTCTGCAAAATCAACAATATCTTTTGGGATTGTGAACTCTTCAGCGTCTACGGTGACTGTGATGTTATCCTGTTCCAGTTCTTCCTGGCTCAGGGTTTTTAATGCTTCAGCCACATTCTTTGCCTTGCCTTTAAAGAGCGGTCCAAGTTTGCCCATATTGGGTTTGACTACGAACCGGGTAAGCATTTTGGGCTCGCTATATTCTCTGTAAATGGAAAGCTCGGTATTGCTGACAGCTGCATGTGCTTTCAGGTCATAGTCGGTCCTGTCTGCTATTCCGACAGCTTCCACCCATCCAAATCTGTCTGTCTCTATTTCTGCATCCCAGCAGTCAATGGCATAATGTGCCATCTCATCTTTCATGTGCTGCCTGAATCTTAGTTTGTCACCTGCAACTCCTATGCGCTGGAGGAAATGATTGGTAAGCCCTATCTGGTATGCAAGGAACTTGTGTGCAATTATTCCCTTCTCAACAGCTTCAGCAAGTGTCATCCTTTCTACTGTGTCCTTATCCTGGGCTTCATCAGAATAGAGGTTGACTATGGTGTCAGCAAATCTGCTAAAGTTGGAATGCCCTTTATCATTAGGGTCAATGAATATCTCAGCTTCTGCCTGGGTGAATTCTCGCAGTCTGATGACTCCCTGTCTTGGTGATATTTCATTACGATATGATTTTCCGATCTGGGTTGCACCAAATGGGAGTTTTTCACGGTAAAAACGTGCAAGTCTCAAAAAGTCGACGAACATTCCCTGTGCAGTTTCAGGACGCATGTATCCCTGTCTGCCGGTCCCCGGTCCTATGTCTGTCTTGAACATGAGGTTGAACTCGTATGGTTCCCCAAGTTCACCTTCACATTCGGGACATTTTACGTTATTTTCTCTGATAACCCTATTAAGTTCTTCATTACCAAGGGCATCCGCCACAGCTACTATTTTATCCACAAGATGGTCTGCTCTGAAGGCCTCGCCACAGTTTTTACACTCGCAGAGTGGATCTGAGAACCCTCCAACATGGCCGGAAGCAACGAACACTTCTTCTATTCCTATAGTTGGTGTCTCGATTTCCATATAGCCTTCCTGAATAACATAGGTGTCTCTCCATATCTGTTCGATCCTTCGTTTCAGGGTACTTCCAAGGGGTCCATAATCGTAAAATCCAGCGGTTCCACCATAAAGTTCAAAGGAGTTCCATAAGAATCCCCGGCGTTTTGCCAGTTCTATTACCTGCTCGTATTTGTCCATAGAATATCCTCTAAGTTGTAAATGATCATTATGAATCTCTCGATATGCCCATTGCATTTAATAGTAACGAAAGTGCTTTGAAAACATGGTGTCCATAGATACTTAAATCATGTAGTAATATCTATTAATCCGGTTCATTAAGATTATATATATGTCCATACATTTTACGTTTGAGCAAGGTCGAATATAATCAAATCATATCATATCGTACCACCCATCTTATATGATTCAATTGGTCATTTCAACACTGACCTTGCTCTTCCTATCCTTTTATATTTCTTCAATTTTGTATTTAGACGTAATACCTGCTTAAAAAATGGTCTGTGTAGGAAATAAACAAAACCCCCTTATTTCCACTGGAATACAATAAATAAAAGTTCACTCTTATTCGAGTACTTCTTCTGCTGTCATTCCTTTGTGTGCGATTTTTGAAATGTCTGCTACAAGCTTTGTAGGGTTATCTGACTGGAACACGTTCCTTCCTATGGCAACGCCCTTGCCTCCAGCCTGAAGTGAGTCATATATCATTTCAAGAAGCTCTTTTTCAGTATCCATTCTTGGACCACCCGCAATGACTACCGGTACAGGACAACCCTTGACAACTTCCTTGAAAGAGTCGATATCACCTGTATAGTTTGTCTTTACAATGTCAGCTCCAAGCTCTGCTCCGATTCTGGCTGCATGTTTGACGTACTCTACATCGTGTTCGGAAGTTACTTTTTCACCTCTTGGGTACATCATAGCTAACAATGGGATTCCCCAGTCATCGCACTGACGAGCAACATATCCCATGTCCTGGAGCATTTCTGCTTCATCTTCAGCACCTACGTTCACTTGGATGGATACTGCGTCAGCTCCGATCTTAATTGCCTCCTCAACTGTTGTGACAATGACCTTATGATTTGGGTCTGGTCCAAGGGATGTTGATGCTGACAGGTGTATAATAAGTCCTATATCCTTCCCATAGCCTCTATGTCCGTGTTTTGGGAGGCCCATATGTCCCAGAACCGCATTTGCTCCACCATCTGCAACTTCATTCACAGTGCTAGGCAGATCAATGATACCACTGATAGGCCCTACACCAACACCATGGTCCAGGGGAATTATTATTGCATTGCCTGTATTACGGTCGAATATTCTTTCCATCCTGACAGATTTGCCAATTTCACTCATGCTGTGGTCATTGCTTTAATTATAGATAATCCTAACGTGAGCCTGAAAACAATGTCACAGGTTCTCATGCTGGTATTTGCCACAATATCCTTCTGTTAGTTCACTGTGGAGCTTAAAGAATAACAGTTGCATTACCCTGGCATTCCTTTTAAGCTTGAAACCATGTGGGTTATGTACTACGAGCATCGACTCACTTCTGCCTCTGTATCCTGAATCCCAGACCGCCGTTCCAATATTTACTCCACACCTGAGCAGGGTAGACCTTGGCCTTGCGATAGCTGCAAGATCAAGGGGAATGTTCACTATTTCGTTGAATGTGATCTTGTATGTGCCTTGTGCAAGGTGTACCCATCCGTTTTCATCAAAATCAATTAATTCTGTTGAAGGTGTTTCTCTTTGGCTGTTATCAAAATCCACAGCTCCTGCACCGGTGTATGTTTCTATGTTCTTGAGTGTGAGTTCCACGCTGTTTGGTTGAAGCTGTGTCTCAATGTCTGTCATATTCTCAAGTAGCGGTGTTTCGCTGCTGATCATCGCTCTGAGCTCATTTTTTGATAGAAGGGTCATGGATGTAGGTTTGTTTGATATGATATATTTTTTTGGACCAATATGCTGATTGTAATCTAGTGAGCCAACAATTTAAATGTAATGCAATTTTATAGCCCTTGAATGCATTATATACTTTTATGGCGCAAATAAAACTAAAGAGGATTTCGATAAACATACCTAACATAATACTAAAATATAAATAATACCTAAATAAATTTGATACATGGATAATTTAACTGATTTTGCTCTTAATGAATAATATAAACGCCTTCAATCTGTTGGAGATAAACTTGCTGAGATAGAATCTTTGATAGATTGGGAACCTTTTTGACCACTCTTAGAATCAATGTACAAGAATAGAACAGCTTCAGGCGGTAGGCCTGAAGCTGATGTAGTTGTGATGTTCAAAATGCTTGTTCTGCAACAATGGCATGGTCTATCTGATCCAGAACTTGAAAGGCAATGTATTGACAGGATATCCTTTAGGAAATTCCTGGGTCATGTTAAATCAGAGATTTAACAGGAGTTGCAGATTTTCAATCTGCAACAGTTTCCAGAATACGTTCCAGACAGTACAACTGTCTGGTCATTCAGACAGAGAATTGCTGATAATAGTAAAGATAAGAAAATATGGGATGAGATGCAGAGACAGCTTAATGCTCTTGGATTGAAAATCAAAAAAGGGATGATTCAGGATGCAACATTCATCCACTCCAACCCCGGACATGCTAAAGCTGATAAACCCAGAGGAGAAAATGCTAAAACAACAAGAAGCAAAGATGGAACGTGGGTGAAAAAAGGAGGAAAGTCTCACTTCGGATACAAGCTCCATACAATAATTGATAAGGATTATGAACTGATCAGAAGATTTGGAACAACAACTTCATCGGTACATGATTCACAAGTAGATCTATCTGAAGTAGGCGAAGTGGTCTACCGTGATAAAGGATATTTTGGAGCAGTTGCAAAGGGTTTTGCAGCAACAATGCAAAGAGCTGTAAGAGGTCATCCATTGGGAATAAACTATATTCTCCGCAATGAAAGAATAAGTGTGCAGAGAGTCCCGTGTGAAAGAGTCTATGCGGTAACAAAAGAAGTGTTCAAAGCAGGAAAAGTGCTCGTCACAACTGTAGAAAGAGTAAATATCAAGATGCTCATGACAGCTTTTTCTTTTAATCTTCATCAATTGAGGACACTGAAAAGGAAGGGAACTATCTAGGATAGCGTAAGCTATACTAAAATCAAGGAGAAAAACAACAAAAACATACAAATCTGGGAAAAAATGGACGAATCACAACTTGGATTTATCAGATACTTAAAAAAGAGGGGTTAATCTGAATCCTCTGTAGCCTACAGCTGAAACCGCAATTACTGAATCAAATTTTGCAGGATATTCAACAGATTGGTACTTGAATTCTCATCTCCACTGTTACCGGTAGCAGTAAGAATAAGAATGTCTGAATTATAGGCAAGGTCACATGCGCCTTCCAATGCCTGCGAGTATACATTTGTACCAAGACTTAAAGATATTATATCCATATCATTTTCCACGGCCCATTCTATACCTTCCACCACATCTGATATCTGTCTATAGCCACTGCGGTCGAGAACTTTAACTGCATATAATTCAGAATCATATGCAATACCAACAACTCCTATAGAGTTGTTACATGCACCTATAATTCCTGCAACATGTGTCCCATGCCCTTTATCATCGTCCCATTTTTTGTTTTTTGAACCATCTAACAGGCTTACTCCCCCAGCAACAATAAGATCAGGATGTTTTTTGCTTATACCCGTATCAATAATTGCTACTTTTATACCTTCTCCTGTACTGTTTGTCCATGCCTCTGAAGCATTTACGCTATAAATTCCCCAACCTACTTTCTGAATAGATTGAGAAGCCTTTTTAGTTATGTGCACTGTGGCGTCATCTTCAATATAACGAATATTTTTTTCTTTTTTAAGCTTGTTAAAAGTTGTCTCCGCTACATTAACAGAGATGGCATTAATTTCGGAGTGTAATGTATAATTTGTAATGCTATATGTTATCAATAGTTGTTTGATTTATTTGTTATTCGAATCCTATTATAACAGATTTGGATTCTACAGGACTAACTAATATACTGATTAGAATAATCACCAAACATATTCTCTTTGCATGCATATTACTCGTCCTCTAACGGAAACCAAATATTTTGTGTCAAAGTTGCCCCTACTTTGACATTTCCTGTTTCTTTTAGACTTTCCTCCACGCTAACCAAGTATTCTCCTCTATACTCTTTTTCCCATTCATTTGGATCATTATTTGCGCTAATAGATACTTGAATAAATTTTGTTCCTTCCTTTATATTATCACTCAAATATACATACGTCTCATAACTTATTTTTGAATCGTATTTTATCTGGTCCCTATACGGAACGGTTGATATTTCAGAAATATTGAATATTGGATATAGGATGGGACTTTCTTTGTTTATTGGATCGAAAATATCTATGTCTTCCATCACTACTTCCTTGGTGATATAAATATCATTAAGAATAGATTGATTTGATTCAAGTTTCAGCATATATCCGTTTTGAGTTTTCATTATAAATGTAGTCCATCCATTGGAGAAAGATTTATTGCCCAATTGCTCTGTCAAATTTGCAAAATATGGACCATTCGAGTACCTTTCAGGTGTGTGCAAAATGTACCTATCAAGGATACGCTGTTCTAATGAAGTTTCTCTCTGAATATATGCTTCAAGCAATTCGCCATTTTTTGTTGCGGGGAGAGGGACCATTATTATGGTCGTATCATTTACTTTCTTCCCAGAGAGTCCTTCTATACGAACATCATAGATAAAACGGTCCCTTTGACCATTTTCGCGCCAAAGTTCTGCATTCTCATTAAGTGCATGCATAAATATCAGTACTGAAAGAATAAAAATAATTAAAAAGGAAAAAAATAGTTTTCTTTTTGATATCATCCATTTTCCTCCTAAAAAAGAGAAGGTTTAACTTCTCATATATTTTACTAATCCAAGGTTATATTTTGCAGTCTGATGAAGTACTTCGTCTGTTATTGTAATAACATCTGAATCCGATCCAAAAGTAGTAGGATGGTAATAAACTTCATCATATAAATCATCTAATCTTGCATGAGAATAAGTTGCTAGATTTTCTGCAGATTGTTCAGGATCTGTTATGACATAATATGTAGTAGTATCATCAATTATATCTGAATAATCATATCCATAATCCCAATTGTCATTGACATATGACTCATAGCTTGTATGAACCCACTGATTTGCATATTGCTCATTTGAATGGCCGGTATGCATAGGGTTTCCTAAATCTGACATGTAGTGGCTTGAATATCCTAAGTATGTATAAGCATTAGTCAATTGAGCATTGTCATAATAAGTTGCAGCATCATCTATGAAATCTTCACAATTCATTGCAGCATATCCAAATCCAATACTCGGATCATAATAGTGGTTGTAAGATTGCCAGAATCCAGTATCCCAACTATCAGGTTCAGCAGCTGCATTCTTTGCAATATTAGCGTAGGTTACATCTATTCCCCATTTTCTAACTGCACGATATATCATATCTTCATGATCATCTCCTGCCCATTTAATTTCAATTTCGTCACATCCATATTCATCATTCAGATATTCAGATGTGGCATTCTCAATTTTTCCAAGTATTTCATAATCATCATTTGTCAATTCTGATGGATCCTTTTTCCATATATCTTTCATTGCTTTTTTCATCTCATTTTTCTCTTCTTTAGTCACATAGCAATTATCGATATAATTGAAAAGTATTTTTTGTTCTTCTTTATCAGCTTCAACTAGGTACCAGTAGGGTTCTTTCTCTGTTGTTGAAGATGGAACCACGGTAGGTTCCGTTTCTGGAGTTAAATTGACTTGATATTCATCAACTATTTCGCTATCTAAATTCTCATTCTCAACTTCAGCATTTACTGAGGATACAAATACCACACTAAGCATTAGTATCGCTAGTAACATCGAAACAATTCGTATTTTATTGCTATTCATTTTCTTACCTCTTTACTTATATTCTGAGGCAAGGCCACCCAAACTTTAAAAAGCATTAAAGCAAACATAGCCATGCCTCTTGGGCATGAGGAGTTCAGTCTTATCTTCCAGTTTGTCTGGACTCCTCACACATGGTAAACAAATGGGGCATATTATATAATAATTTTTAATGGCATGTAATGTATAATTATTATGTACCTTCTAATCGCAACTCCGATGACGCTTCGGAAGCACGTATCGGGATGTTTCGCTTTGCTCAGCACTGCAATGATGAAGAGAAGAAGTAAGTTAACCTACGAAAAATAACATCAGAAAAGATAAACAAGAATGATGGGCCCGGGGAGATTCGAACACCCGACCTCTGCCGTGTGAAGGCAACGTCATAACCAGCTAGACCACGAGCCCAGACTTAGAACATTATGTTCCTTGTCTATAAAGTTATCGTTGTTTTTTTGCGATTCCAATATCAGCTCTTTTTTTAACCAGGGCATAAGTGATAAGAGATACAATGATTGTTCCTAAAAAGATTGTAAGCAACGCTGTTGTAGGTTGTAATGTCTTATGGGCTATGATTGCCAATAGAGTTCCAAGAATCACTGCAACAGGTATGAGTAAAGCAGTTTTCTTCATTGATTTTTCATCAAGGTCTAATTGTGCCATTTAAATCCCGTTTAAAACATTTACTATACCAGATATAATATATATGTACTTATATGCTCAGGGTCTCTATAAATAATTATGCCTTATTATTGAATTGTTTCAAGCATTGCGGCGTAAATATGTTTTACTGAACATTTGCCAGCGTCGCCAGCGTAATATATGCCAGTGCTGCGTATCTTGCCATTTTCCCTATGAACACATAAATAGAAAATGACTTAAAATCAAGTTTTAATAGTCCACCAGTCGCTGCAATAGCATCTCCTATCAGTGGCAACCACGTTAAAAGAAGCAGATAGGTTCCGTATTTTGCAAAAAGCTGGTCTGCTTTTTCAAGTTGTTCTTTGGATATCGAAAAGAATCTTTCTATTATGTCCATTCGTCCCCTTAGTCCTATATAATATGTAGTGCACGCTCCGAGATAGTTGCCTATTGAAGCTACCATTATGACTGATAGGGTATCAAAGCCCTTGCTGATAAGTAACACGACAAGTGCTTCAGAACCAAGCGGCAAGATTGTGGAAGCAAGAAAGCTTGTTATGAACAGCCCAAGAAATGCATGTTCTTCTAGTAATCCTGAAAGAAATTCTATCATTTTTAGTTCCTTATCTTTTGATATTTTAAGAAAATCACAAATCCCGTGAATGATATTTATATATTAATAAGTATATATGTTTGATATGCATCAATTGAACCTTTCTTTAAATCCACATTATCATAGTAGCAATTACTGAATACCTATCATTAATCTCAACTTATATTTTATCATAACAGCTCCAAGGTTTACAGTCGTATGGACAAAAAATTCGAATATACCATATTGATAGTTGATGATGACCCTCTCAACGTTAAGCTTTTAGAAGTTTTCCTTTCAAGGGATTATGTTGTACGGGTAGCTTATAATGGTTCAGATGCCCTTGACATCATAGGATCGGAACACGTCGATCTTGTGCTGCTCGACATAATGATGCCAGGTATTAATGGTTATGAAGTGTGTCGCAGGATAAAGGCCTCTGAAACAACACGTTTTATTCCGGTCATTATGATAACTGCCCTGTCATCGGAGGATGATAGGATCGAGGGACTTGAGGCTGGCGCAGACGAGTTTCTTGTCAAACCCATTGACAGGGTTGAGGTTCTTACAAGGGCGCGGAGCCTGCTAAAGAACAAGCAATTATATGATGAACTTATCTTTGAAAGGGATAGGGCGCAAAATTATCTTGACATTGCAGGTTGTATAATAGTTGCTTTGAACATGGATGGAACAATAAAGCTCGCCAACAAGCAGTGCTGCAAAGTTCTGGGCTACAATGAATCTGAATTGGTGGGCAAAGATTGGGTCGAAATGTTTGTACCTCCTGATGAGAAAGATGTTGTACGCTCGGTTCTCAGCAATATAGTAGACAGAAGTCTTAATGCTGTAAAATCTTTTGAAAATGGTATTCTCTCAAAGAATGGGGAAAAAAGGATTATCCATTGGGATAGCAATTATTTCAGGGATCAGAATGGTAATATTTTGGGAATCCTCAGTTCCGGTTCAGATGTGACTGAGGAGAAACTTGCAAGCACGAAACTAAAATCATCGGAAAAGAAATTCCGAACTCTTTTTGAAAATGCTGCGGATGCTATTATTATATTTGATTTACATTGCAACGTCATAGATGCAAACTCAGTTGCATGTGATATGCTTGGTTATGAGGTGAAAGAATTGCTGCAAATGTCCAGGCATGAGCTTATCGCCTCAGAATTCCAGGCTAACTGTGACGAAAGAATGGCGGATATTATTGATAATAAGCGTAACAGGTTTGAGATTACCTATGTGAAAAAAGACGGCACTCGCATTCCTGTTGAAATGGGTGTAAGGGTAATCGAATACAATGGAAACAATGCCCTTTTGAGTAACTTACGGGACATAAGCGAGCGTAAACTTTCAGAGAAGGCCTTAAAAGAAAGTGAACAAAAGTTCCGCCTTCTTGCTGAAAATGCAAATGATGTGATATGGACTCTGAGTCCCGAAGGTAAATTTACATACGTCAGTCCATCTGTTTTCAAATTGCGGGGATATACGCCTGAAGAAGCTATCAACCAGACATTTGATGACATTTTACCTCAGGAGCACAAGAAGACCGTAGTTGATGCAATTAGCAGGTTCTACGGGAAATTGAAGGCTGGGGAAGGTCAATATTCTGAGATTTTTGAGATAGAACTATTCCACAAGAATGGATCTCGCGTATGGACTGAAGTAGTTGTCAACCCTGTTTATAATAATGATGGCAATTTCCAATTATTCCTTGGTGTGGCCCGTGATATTTCTGAGCGCAAAAAAGCTGATGAGGAACTCAAATCTCTTGAAAAGATGAAAAATGAATTCCTTTCTAATTTAAGCCATGAATTTAAAACTCCTCTTATTTCTATAAAGGGCTATAGTGAGCTTGTCTACGATGAAGTTATGGGACCACTCAACCCTAAACAGAAAAATGCCATGAAAACGGTCCTTGATAAATATGAGCACTTGAGTTTCCTGCTGGACTCGCTGATATACATGAGCATTGTCCAATCGGGTAAAGTGGATTACAGGCTGGACTTGATCAGGATAGAGGATAGTTTGAAGAAAGAGGTAGAGTATTTTTCATTCCTATCTCCGGATAAGGTACTTCTCCTTGACTTTGAAGAGAACCTGCCTTTGATAAAAGGGGATTTGGAGTACATACCTTATCTTTTCAAATCCATAATTGATAATGCCGTAAAGTTCAGCCCCAACGGTTCAAAGGTTCTTATTCGTGCATTTAAGGAAGAAGACGATGTTCATATAATGATCAAAGATTCCGGAATAGGTATACCCAAACATGAGGCATCCAATATTTTCAAAAGCTTTTACCAGATAGATGGTTCCACGTCAAGGAGGTATGGTGGGAACGGATTGGGGCTATACGTCAGTAAAACAATAACAGAGGCACACGGCGGTAAGATATGGGTTGAAAGTGATGAAGGTGCCGGAACAACTGTCCACGTATCTTTCCCCTCTTACTCTTTAAACAAAAGTCAATTTACAAGCAAATAACTCAGCAGTGCTTCTATTATATTGAATAACTGCTTGTTTGCATTTCACTCTGTTTGAAAGCACGTTCACAAAGTATTTTATACACATGGGTTTTTTCATTACTTGATGTATGTTGAAAATGTAATTTCACGCCTCAAAGAACTGTATCCAAATGGCTATTTTCACATAAACAGGGACCCTTTCTATCTTTTGATATCTACTGTTCTGTCCCAGCGCACCCGTGATGATGTAACGATCCCCGCAACCCAAAAACTTTTCAGTGTCTTTGCTACTGTTGAGGAAATGGCAGGTGCAGATGTTGATGAGGTACAGGAACTAATCAGAAATGTGGGTTTCTACAGGGTGAAAGCCCGGCGTATCATCGAAATTTCCCGCATTATTTTGCAGGATTATGACGGGCTTGTGCCTGACAGTATGGATGAGCTTCTTAAGCTGCCAGGAGTGGGCAGGAAGACTGCCAACTGTGTGCTTGGCTATGCTTATGAACAGGATGTTATAGCTGTGGATACGCATGTACACAGGATATCCAATCGCATGGGTCTGGTTGAGACATCCGAACCAGATGAAACAGAGAAAGAGCTTGAAAAGGTAATCTCAAAGCAGGACTGGAAGGACATAAATGGGCTTATGGTGCTGTTCGGTCAGAATGTATGCCGGCCTGTGGGTCCGAAATGTGACGAATGTATTATGGATGATATATGCCCCAGGTTCATCTGATATTTTTCAAACTAAAAATGAGAGTTTCAACAAACTATTTATCGGTTTATAGTATATAAAGCACAAATCTTGTGTTTTATACCGTAACTCTAATATAAAAAGCACTGATTTTGCACGGGAACTGATTAATTTCATAATTACATTAGCATTAATTAACTAATAAACAAACTAATATTTATTTAGTATATACGAAGGTGAACCATGTTACTAATCGGAGAAGCATTAATTGGCGAGGCACCAGAACTCGCACACGTTGACGTTATGGTCGGCAATAAAGATGGTCCGGTGGGCCAGGCATTCGCAAATGGATTTACGCAGTTATCAGTAGGTCACACACCTCTGCTTTCAGTAATCCGTCCAAACCTTCCTGCAAAGCCATCCACACTTATTGTCCCCAAGGTCACAGTAAAAAACATGGATCAGGCTGAACAGATTTTCGGTCCTGCACAGGCTGCTGTATCCAAAGCTGTTGCAGATGCTCTTGAAGAGGGAGCATTCGGTGACATGGATATTGAAGACATAGTTATTGTTGCAAGCGTCTTCATCCATCCAGATTCAAAGGACTACAATAAGATCTACAGATACAATTACGGGGCAGCAAAGCTTGCTGTAAAGCGCGCAATAGGTGGCTTCCCTGATGTTGATACAGTACTCAAGGAGAAGGACAGAATGGGTCATGCTGTAATGGGATTCAAGGTATCCAGACTCTGGAACCCACCATATCTTCAGGTCGCACTTGATAATCCTAATCTTCCTCTAATTTTGGATATTGTTAGGCAGATCCCAAAGAGCGACCACGTTATCCTTGAGGCAGGCACACCTCTTATCAAACGTTATGGTATGGATGTTATCGGCAAGCTAAGAGAGGTCCGTCCTGATGCATTCATAGTTGCTGACCTTAAGACTCTCGACACAGGTAACCTCGAGGCTCGTATGGTCGCAGATGCAACCGCAGATGCTATTGTTGTTTCCGCACTTGCGCCAATATCAACCCTTAACAAGGTAATCGAGGAAGCTCACAAGACAGGCATCTATGCTATCATGGACACACTCAACTGTGATGATCCTGTAGCTGTACTCAAGCAGCTTGATGTTCTGCCTGATGTAGTTGAACTGCACCGTGGTATCGATGTAGAGACCTCAGCACATGCATGGGGAAGCATTGAGGATATCAAGGCACTCTCGCCAAAGATCCTGGTGGCAGTAGCTGGTGGCGTGCGTATCGACACTATGCCAGCAGCCCTTGAAGCAGGTGCTGACGTTCTTGTAGTTGGAAGAGCGATCACCAATGCAAAGGATGTAAGGCAGGTCGCAGAGAAGTTCATTGAAGGTCTTAATAATCCCGAGATCGACCAGTTCAGAATAATGACTGACTTCTAAAACGTGTAACATCACACGTTTTTTCTTTTCTCTATCCTTTTACCTTTATTCATATAGTTGCAGTTACATTTATAGTGTTACGCGCATTATACGTATACTGATATTCATATTGGAGTGATCGAATTTGAGTTCTACATTGATAGTCCTGAACCTTAAGACATATCTTGAGGGCACAGGCCAAGGCGCCGTAAAAGTCGCAAAAGCATGTATGGAAGTTGCAGATGACAGCGGAATTGATATCGGTGTTGCACCACAGTTCTGTGATATTTACCGTGTTGCATCACAGGTTGACCTGCCAGTTTATGCACAGAGTCTTGACCCGGTAGGAGCAGGCAGCTTTACAGGGCATGCATTTGCTCAGTGTGTCAAGGACGCAGGCGCAGTCGGAACTCTTATAAACCATTCCGAATGCCGTCTTACACTTGCAAACATCGATGCATCGATCAGCGCTGCAAAGGGCGTTGGCTTCAAGACAATAGTCTGTACCAACAATGTAGCAACTTCAGCAGCAGCAGCTGCCCTTGAACCAGACTATGTTGCAATAGAGCCACCTGAGCTCATTGGATCTGGCATCCCTGTATCAAAAGCAGATCCTGGAGTTGTAACAGGTTCTGTTGAAGCAGTCAAAAGAGTAAATCCGGCAGTACAGGTTCTCTGTGGTGCAGGCATTTCCAAAGGAGAAGACCTTGCAGCAGCCCTTGAACTTGGTTCTGTTGGTGTCCTATTGGCATCAGGTATAGTAAAAGCTGCAGACCCCAAGGCTGCACTTGAAGACCTTGTAAGCAAGGTCTGATTTTATAGCCACACATTGCAACGACATTTTTTATTATTTAGAGATTCATATCGGTAAGTATGGAATTGGGCGAAGTTCAGAATCTAACAGTTGATGATGGAAATAAACGTTCTTATGATTTTGATGCTTCTATACATATATGGTGATAAAGGTAAGGATACTGCTTCTATAAGCACAAGAGGTTGAAGAATGAACATAATGAGGTTTGTAATTATATTGTTTGCAATTTCAATGTCTTTGTATTATATTGGAATAGCAGATGATAATGATCGAAATGTTGATACTACTAATAATACGTATGAGGCATTGTCAGATGAGAGCAACTACCTAACTATCACAGGCGAAATAGACATGATTAGTCCTTGTAATGAAATGCGTTTAGAGATGAAAGAAAGCAACTATTCTCTCCCTTCTTTAGAAGATTTAGGTACAGTAGTTCTCTAATTTTACCTCCATCTTGTTCTTAGCACTATTAATTATTTGTAACTATTCAGCCTGATAAAAACGCTATCAATATCAATCTTGACAAAAAGTTGAAATGAAAATTTCATTAGGATCATTTATTTTGATTGTTACTATTGATTGCTTTTTTGATTCTTATATTATTAGTGGGCAGATATCTCCATTTTGAAGAAATCAGTACCAATAGGCAGATTGTGCTAGGCTGAATAGTTACAATTATTTTAAATATTGTAGCACTAACTGAATTCTCAACTTTCTCCTAAGCCATTCTTCAACAAACAGAATAAATCTAGCAAACCTGAACTTGTAAGCAAGGTCTGATCATTTCTTTCTTACTTATTTTTCAGGGCAGAGTCAACCAGGCAATGATCAGCATCATAATCGTAACTGCCATCCGTACGCCTATTGAAAGGTCTATATTATAATTTCTTTTTAGCATCCCGGATATACCCACCGGAGGCGGCGCGATCAAAAGTGCAGCAACGAAAAGTGGTATGCCACTTATGAAGTTCCTTTCCACTATTATAAGATAGAGTCCGTGGATTCCAAGGTACAGTCCAAAAATAGCGGTAAAAAACATACCGATCTTATAGAACTTGATGTATTGTTGGGGGCTTGGGGTTTTCCTTTCCAAATTATCACTTCTTTGAAGTAGGTTCAAATGCCTGATAACGTTTACCCTGATAAATTACCAGAACAGTGTGACAAGTTAATTGGTAATTTAATTACAATGCATATCAGGTCCTGAGTTTACAGCCTATGCCGCAAAGCAGTTCCACAATTTCGTCGTTTACTCTTGTTGCATCGGAATCTCCGGTTATATTGATGCGGTAAGTTACACTGGTTCTGTCCGTTCCTTTTACTCCTGTGTATGTATCGATTTTTCTGACGGAGATAATATTATCATTGCAGGCAATTACATTGCAAATAGCTTCAGGGTTTGACCCTTGTGGGATAAGTACTGAGATATCTCTTGTGTGATGACTCAATATCTTATTTTTCCATGCTTTGAGCCCATCTGGGGAAAGGAGGCGCACATTCTCCATTTTAAGAGATAATAAGCTCTTACCTGCAAAGAGGATTACAGTTCTTGGAGTAACCTTTTTTACTATTCCTACATGCACAATATTGGAATATATATGCTTGAGTCCTCTTTCCGTACCAATGGAATCGATCAGTTCATCGAATTCAGCTATTTTTGAGTTTATGAGTTTATCAGAACGGCGCAGTGCCGATGCAGTATCTCCAAAATGTGCAGCAGCATCTTTCATTTTAGTTGTGAATCCATCAACGTCGTGTTCCCTGACAATTGTGGACATCTCCCTGCACTGTTGCATGAAGGTATCATGTACTTTGAGCACTTCAGGGTTTTCCATCTGGATATATGCATAGAGGTAAGGGTTTTGTCCCAATATCCTGCCTACGAAATCAAGCATTATATCATACACCGGACTCATGAAACGTCTTGATTCATTCACACTGAAATCAAGCCTCTCAAAGGTCGTACCGATGGTGATGTATGCAAAATGTGTCAGTCCCTGCACCACGGACACGAACCTGTCATGTTCTGCCGGACTTATTACTTCAATATGTGCACCGTTATCTTCAAAAAGTGACCGCATAACCGGGAACCATTTCTCACAGCGCCCCTCGATGGGTGTTAATATGAATGTCTGGCCATGCAGACTTGGTATGGATGGTCCGAACATGGGGTGAGTGCCAAGTATTTCAACACCCTGCGCTGCGTATTCCTTCATGGCTTCAGTTGCTCCAACTTTCAGGGATGTGAAATCCATAAGCAAACTGCCACTTTTCATTTTTGGTGCAGTCTCACTGATGACCTTTTCAGTGATATTGATGGGCACTGTGACAATTACTATATCGCTGGTGCTGATGGCAGTATCGAGGTCCTGTGCAAACTCGACTTCCATTCGCTCTGCGATCTCAACTTTTCCACTGCTGCCCCAGACAAGAACTTCGTAACCGTGCTTCTTAAAAAAAGGAGTGAACCACTGTCCCATCTCTCCGGTACCACCTATGATAAGGACTTTCAAATTCAGAGCCCCTCCAGTACTGCTCTTTTCATGACATCGATTGGTGCTTCAACGCCTGTCCATATCCTGAATGCCTCTGCACCCTGGTAGACAAGCATCATTTCCCCGCTAACTGCTTTTGCTTCTGCTTTCTTTGCTTCTTTCAAAAGCCTGGTTTCCAGCGGGTTGTAAACAATATCAAATACGGTAAGCTCAGAGTGCATATCCTCTGATGTTGCTATGCTTCCTTCAGTATTGGGATGCATTCCCTGGCTTGTGCAGTTAACAAGAATATCGCTGTCACTTATAAGTTCCTTCAATTTTTCAAGCCCGTATCCACTTGCAAAACCAACTGCCGATACTTCCATGGCAAGCTTAATAGCTTTCTTTTCGGTCCTGTTGGCTATGCTGATATTTGCTCCATCCTTTGCAAACTGGAATGCGATTGCACGTGCAGCCCCACCCGCACCTACTATAAGCACGTTGGAACCATCTATTTTCACATCTTTTTCTTCAAGGGTACGCTTTGCTCCAAGTCCGTCGGTGTTGTAACCTTTCATTCCATCTTTGAAATCAACCGTATTTACGGCACCTATGCTCTTTGCCAGCGGGTCAGCATCAACTATAGCTAATGCTTCCTGTTTCAATGGGACTGTGAGGTTCACGCCACCAAAACCCATAGCTTTAGCTCCAAGAAGTGCATCCTTGAGATTATCAGGACTAACTCTGAAGGCATGGTAGCTGCATTCCATAGCAAGTTCCAGGAAAACTGCATTATGCATGTTCGGGGATCGCGAATGTGCTATTGGGTCTCCGAATACCCCGAAAACAGTTCTCAAAAAAGAATCTCCATAGCTGATTTAAGTTCGTGTATCTTTATCTGTCCCGGGGCCACAGCCTTTGCTATTACGCCATATGTCAGGCGCGATCCATAGCATGGCGCAACTATACGGCTATGTTTCCCAAGTTCACCCATTGCAATGGTGCATACTGGTTTATCCATGTCTGCAGTTACCTGGAGCAAGTCAAGCACATCCTGTTTTGATTGTGCCATGACTGCCAGTTTTGCAATATCGGCACCTGCGTCATGGGCACTTGTGAGTATCTTCTTCATTTCCTCAACAGAAGGGGTGCTGTTGAAATCATGGGCTGAAACGATAACTGTTACTCCAGCTGCCTTTGCTGCATCGATGAGTTTGCTGCGCTGGTCTGCATCTGTACTGAGCTCTATATCAATTGCGTCTACAAAAGGAAGGATCTCTGTTAATACTGCAATTCTTTCATCCTCACTACCTTCCCACTTACCACCATCAGATTGTAATCTATTAGTTGCAATACACGGAAGCTTGGTGTTGGCTTTTATTCTTTCAATGGTTTTCTTTGCCTCTTCAAGATCTGAAAAATTGAGAAGATCAAGTCTCAATTCCAGTACATTAGCACCCAGCCAGTTTGCAGCTTTTGCACTCTCTGCCGGATCATCATCTATCACGGAAACGATGGCCGGCCTCTTATCAAGATCACATGTCCCTATTATTACCATAAGCGACAACTCCCGCCTTATTTCTCGATGATGGTCTCTTCTATCTTCATTCCAAAGTGGCGGCCAATATCTTCTGAGTGAACCAGTATCTCATCACCAACTTTTATATCGCTCACTGCGATGGGTTCTTTGTCCTTTGTGACAAGTTTAATTGTTTCTGCATTTTGCAGGATATTCTTGATTATTTTTCCATTGAGATCTGCTTCAACAAGGATGAGTGGTCTTCTTTCTATCTTAACCCTGCCAACAACTCCTGTTCTCTGCTTTCCGTCAGCATCAACTATGCTGACCTGGTCTCCTGCTTTAAGTTCGGAAAGGTAGCGGGTCTTTTCTCCCACTTTAATGTAAGCATGCACAGCACCGGCATTGACTCTGAATGGACGGGATGCAACGTACGGACTTTCCTCTGATTCTGAGTGCACAAGGAACATACCGTTTGCCTGTGAACCCACAAGCATTCCCTCGCCTTTGACCATGAGGTTGCATGTGTCAACACAAACTCTGTCGCCCATTCCTATGGATTCTACATTTGTGACAACAGCTGTTTTGATCTCAAGGTTATTGACACCGGCACTTTCAGCTATATCTGCAGTCTTTTTGATCTGGCTCAGGTCCTTTGTTTCAAGCATTACTCCGTCTGTGCCGTGTTCCATTGTCTCAAAAGCAAGTTTTGCCTCTTCTGATGTGTGAACGCCTGATATCAGTTTCACATCTTTTTTCTGAAGTCCTGCAATGAGGTTTTCCAGTGGAATGATCTGCCAGTCAGTGCCTATTGTGATGAGATAATCACAGACATTTCCCATTTCTGCTGCAAAGTTCTCGTAGTTCTTGTTCTGGATGATGACATAACCTGCAACCTTTAGTCCATTTTCTTTTAAACGAAGGGCAGTTGTAATGTCAAGGGAACCAGCGTAGTCAGGTGGCAATGGCTTTGTTCCGTCTCCTTCTCCGCCCTTTCCGACTACGATTATTTCTGCCCCTTCTACATCATTTGAGGCAAAGGCAGCTATCTTGACATTCCCAAGTTCCTTCACTTTTTCAACATCAACCGCATCTACCAGTATGGCATCAACTCCAGATTCCATTCCCGTGGTAATTACAGCCTTGCGTTCATCCCAGTTGCCTTCATCGGCCTTGATCCAGATTATCTTATTATTCATATTGAGCACATCCGCAAGCACAGAATATAATTTGTCTTATCTCAATTTTTCCAGTGCTTCTTCAACTGACTTTTTATGGTGCACTATCTCTGTTATGGCTTTTGTAATTTTTGTAGGTTTCTCGTGCTGGAAGACATTCCTTCCAATTGCCACACCTCTTGCACCGCCCTCCATGGCACCGTGAATCATTTCAAGGAATTCCTCATCAGTGTTTGTCTTAGGTCCGCCTGCAATTACCACCGGGACCGGACAACCCTGCACTACGTCTTTGAAAGTATCGATATCTCCGGTGTATAGGGTTTTCACCACATCGGCACCAAGCTCAGCACCAACTCTTGCAACATGCGCTACAAGCTCTGAGTCGTGTGGGTTAATGATGTCTTTTCCACGTGGGTACATCATTGCAAGAAGTGGCATTCCCCAGTAGTTGCATTCTTCAGCTACAGTTCCAAGTGTTTGCAGCTGGTCGGCCTCGGTCTCAGATCCTACATTCACATGTATTGATACCGCGTCAGCTCCCATTTTCATGACCTCTTCCACAGAGCATACCTGTACTTTATTATTTGGATCGCATGCAATGCTTGTAGAAGCGCTCATGTGGACTATAAGTCCCACATCATGTCCGTATCCTCTGTGCCCATGGGTCACGATTCCTTTCTGCATGAGTATTGCATCTGCTCCACCATCTGCAACCTTATTTATGGAATCTGCCACATTTATCAGGCCCTTTATAGGTCCATCTGATAATCCATGGTCCATGGGGATTATTACCATGTTCCTGCTTTCTCTGTGCATGATTCTTTCTATGCGAATTTTCTTACCGATATCTGTCATTTGCTTTCACCCTCATTTAATGTATAAACATGCGCTCTAATTTACTGTATGAACATTGATATTGAACATTGATATCTATAATATTTCTGTCACAAACACTAATGTTACTGTGTGACATAGTAGCACGATTTATTATTTAAATGTTTTTGTGGGGCTAAGTAAAAACAGTTTAAAATGCTTACAGATCTTTAAGGAACTTGCCGATCTGTATTCCGTCAGAATTGATGCTGTATTCAATAAGACGTTTCTCATGGTCACTGCCATGTATTTTGATAATTGACATGGTTTTTTTGATCTCCTTCTCGATCTCTACGTGTTTTAGAAGTATCAGCACGTCCACAAGTGAGGAGACTGGTATTTCACTTGTAAGTACATTGTTGCCAGCTGCCCTGTTGCCACTGATTAGCATTGATGTGAGCCCCATGTCTTTAAATATTCTGATCATGTTGGCGACATGTTCTCTTTTGGCAACCGGGTCACTAAAGACATAGTCAAATCCGGATATATCATCCAGAAGTATTCTTTTTGCTCCCATCTTTTCAATAATGCTCTTGAGCTTTACTGTATGCCTGGAGGAATTTATTTCAGATGGAGGTGTATAAATGATTTTGATCAGTTCTTTCTGTTCTAATTCTTCAAGCTCAAGTCCAAGATTTGCAGCATAATGACGTAATTCCGCAGGTGTATCTTCAAAGGTACTTATTATTCCCGGCTCCTTATTCCTGGCACCCTCAATTATAAAATAAAGTCCAAATATTGTTTTACCTGTACCTGTATTTCCTGCTATCAATGTAGATGATAGCTCAAAGAATCCACCATTTATCAACTCATTGAATCCGGGAATGCCTGTATCAATTCTTGTTTCCGGTGACAATTGCTCGATGAGCTGGGTGCTTATTCTTGGATAAATACTAATCCCGTCGTTTGAAATATCAAAAGTGTGTTCCCCTTCAATGTAATTGGGAAGGTTCATTTTCATGATCTTTATCGTACGGTTGCTTCCTCTCCTCCCGATATCTTGAGAAAGGTATACTATTCCTTCCACAACGTCACTAATGACCGATTTAAACAGATCAGACTCTGACATTGTTCCTGTCAGATACACGATGGCATCCCATTCTCCAATTGCGGACATGAGGGAATACATGAATCTTCTTCTTTCAGCTTCAGGAAAACCAAATCCAATCGGGGTGACGGGGTCTATCAATACCCTGTCTGGTTTTAGGGATGCTACAAGGTTCCCAAGTTCAACAAGCATGGTGAGTGGGTCTCTTTCCACGGAACTGGCATTGAATGTATGTATGCTCAATGACTCCTCGTAAAAATCATAGTTGGAAATATCTTCTCTTATGGAACTCTCTGATTTAGAGGTCATGCATACATACAGTACCTTTTCTCCGCTTCTTGCTGCTTCACACAAACCCTGGATTCCAAGTACAGTCCGCCCAGTACCTGGGTCACCTGCTATCAATATTGTCGAAGGGGCCAGAATGCCTCCACCGAGAATCTCATCAAATCCTGGTATTCCAGTGAGTTTAATTTCCAATGTGCTACCTCATCCATGTATTGATATGCTAGTAAAGAGTATATTTATATCTCCTGTTTATATAATAATACCTCTCCCTTACTTAGTTTACTTTGTACTTTTACTTAACATTATTCATTAGTATCTGTGGTAATGATTTTATACGGTATTTTTTGGAAGGATAAGGTGAAGAAATTTTAATATAAATACGAAAAAGATAAAATAAATAATATGGAAATATCGTTATGACATTCACTCATATTCAGGATTTTCAACTTTTCCCATGAAAAGCATACAGTCTGTTCTTTTATCTTCGATAAAGAACATAAATGGATGCTCAACAATAAACTCATATTCGTAGTAAGGCAATGAGATTTCCATTTCTATTGCTGTTGCAGCGGCAGCTTCAGTTCCTTTTTCATTTACACCGATGTATGCTTGGTGGACTACATCAGATATAAATAAACCATCACTTGCACTGATTCCTGAAAAATCAGCAGTGCCGAGATTAAAAGCATCAGTAATTCCCATATCCTGCAAGGGTTCATTTAATTTAGCCTTTGTTTCAAACGTGAACTTTGGTAATAGGATTTTGACTTCATTGGAATTAAGGGTATCCTTTAGCTCATTATAGTAATCAAGTGTAAGATCACTTTCAAACTCATCAATGTTATTTTTGTGGGGGAGTATAACGTACATGCTGATATCGTCGCCTTTATATGGCAATTCTAAAATCTCTGCATTCTTATCTTCTCCATAATTGTATGTGCCTATGGCATACATCATGTCAGCTTCCTTCTCCTGACCATTGGAAAGATGGAATGGTCTTTTATGGGTGGCTCCTTCTTCAAACTCCTGTAACCATGTAGCATTGAAATATATTGCATTGGTAATTATCAGCCTTGTTTCCTCGTTAATGCTTCCTTCAGCCAACAGATCCTTTATTTTGTCATTTGTTTTTTCCTCAACCCAAGCATTGATAAGAAGTCTGGAATCTTCTGCTTGCCCTGTAAAATCAAGTGGTGTTATTACCCCATCATAGTAGTTTTCTGCATTAGAGGCATACTGTTCATTTAATGTATAATCTTCACGAATCCACAGTGCATTCGCAGATTTAAGTTCGTATTCATCCTTGTCTGAATTAATTATATCGATCATCTCTTTTGAACTGCCTTCAAGAACCGGTTTGCTAAGGGGATAGTAAAATACATTTGCTATCTGCTCTTTTGTGGAACCCTCAGCACCATCATAGCAAATAGCCATTGCAGTGAATATACTGTATGGTGAAAATAAAACATTTTCATCGTTGCTTTTTATCATTGAATACATATCAAAGGCAAAAGCATTGTTTGCTGTTGC
>JAVEPM010000016.1:0-44434 GCA_034008115.1 Methanolobus sp. | reverse complement strand
TCAATAAGAATGCAACCAAAACAAGCTTTTCCTGAATATATAAAAATAAGATTGATATTAATTATGTTTGAAAAACGCTATCATGCAAAATTGTTCAAAATGGAATTATACCTGCGGAATGTGAGATTTGCAAAGAGATGGATAGAAAAATTCAAATCTTGTCTTGGAAGTGTAATTGATTGAGGGCGTAACTATAAAACAGATAAATAAATAAATAAATAAATAAATAAATAAATAAATAAATAAATAAATAAATAAAAATACAACAGAGAGTGAAAATTTCACTCTTCTGCTGCTGCTTCAACATCCTCTGCTGGCTCTTCTTCGCCACCAAGGATTCTTTCTATAGTCTTATCACCATGCTCTACAACAACTGTGTTGATCTGAATGATGTCAGGTGCAATTTCCATTCCACGCATCATCTTTCTGCGGCGTACACCTTTTGCGACTGGTGAATAACCAATCCCTTCTGCAACGAGTACTTTCCTTCTGGTTGGCCCTGGAAGGTCCGGCCTCATAATCATTCCACTCTTGTCGCTTCCCCCGGTAATCTTAAGTGTGTATCCGGGTAAACCAGCAATTGCTCCATCTACGGTTTCTCCAATAGACTTACCAACTAATTTATTAGCTTCAACGCCTGTGACATCTATCTGGTATGATTTTGTCTTTGGGTCTGCTACCACTACTTTGAAATCTGCCATATTTTTTCCTCCTTATTAGTTTATTGTTCCTGTTGTTATGATCTGTCTTTATGAATATGCATCCGAATTATTTTGCCCAGAAAGGATTATCCCTTCTCTTGATTTCAAGAAAAGCATCCAATGCTTCTAATTCATCTGCTGTCATTGAATCGTAAATATCATGTTCGAGTCTTTTTGCGTGTCTTTCAGGGACATTCACAAAGAGTGTATCCTCTTCCTTTATCTGTCTTCCAACTGTTGGTCCTTCAAGAGCCATTGCGACTTCCATCCCAATCTTAGCTGTGGAAATGTTCTCTCCCCTAAGCTGAAGACCTTTGACCTTACCAATGACCTCGCCGTTTGTGTTCACCACATCTACGTTTGTTTTCACTGTCCCACTAACGATCTTAACACCAACCACAGCTGGCTTGCTCTGGCGGAATATACAATCAGGCATTATCTGGAAGCGACCAGGTTTGATGACTGTATCGGATATCTCTTTTTCTGCAAGTTCTTTCTGCTTCTTGGTCCAGTCTTTGTAATCATCTATCAGGCGATATATCACATCGTTTCTGAAAACGGTTACTTCGTCAGTAGCCTGGAGCTTCTCTTTTGCATCAGGAAGAACCTTTACATTGAATCCGATAATTACCGAATAGAACGGATCTTCAATTGCTGAAACTTCCACGATATCCCTGTTGCTGACGTCACCTACATGTGCTTTTCTTATAGGGATATCTTCTTTTGTGAGCTCATTTACAAGAGCCTCAAGAGAACCTATGGTATCAGCTTTTATTGTGACACCAACAGAGTCGGTATCTATCTGGACGTCTGCTATCTCGCTTTTTACTTCTGCAGTAATAACGTCGATGGTTTCCAGACTTACAACCCTTACAGGAGCTCCTGCAAGTGCGCCTTCCAGATTTGGAGCTGATATCTTAACACCAACTGCAGCCGTGACTTCAGCTACTTGTTGGTATTTTTCCTCAGCTTTGATCTCTGAAAGCGGACGTGGTTTCAATAATGCCCTTATCTTTGTCTGGATAGGGTCGCCCAAGCTTCCCACAACTATAGTGTCACCTTTTTTGATGATTCCATCATAAAGTATAGTATCAATAGTTGTTCCAAGACCTTTCTCTTCTTTTACTTCAAGAACAGTTCCAATTCCAGGGCTATTTGCATTATAATGCAGACTTCCCTCGAGGAATTTTTGGGCAAGCCCGAGAAGGATCATGAGCACATCAGCAATGCCTTCGCCAGTTGCTGCACTTATGGGAATAACTCCGATATTGCGCTGGAAATCATTGACCCGGTCATATCGTTCAGAATTAAATCCAAGATTGTATAGCTCACCAACAATTTCATAGAATTTGTTGTCAAGATCGGTCTTTACACGCTCACTCTGCTTGTTGTATGTAGCAAGGAAAGGTGTATTCTCATTGGGCTCCCAACCATGTATCCTGTCAATCTTATTTGCAACAACTACAAATGGTGTCTTGAACCTCTTAAGTATGTGAAGGCTTTCAATCGTTTGAGGCATAAATCCCTCATTAATATCAACGATCACAATAGCGAGGTCTGCAAGCGCTCCCCCCCTACTTCTCAGGGAAGTGAATGCATGATGCCCGGGCGTGTCAATGAACAAAAGCCCTGGGACAATGAATTTCTCCTTAAGTGACGGATCTCCACATTTGCTAACAATACTATCAATAGGGACCTCAGTTGCACCTATGTGCTGAGTAATGGCACCTGCTTCTCCTTCGGCAACGGCACTTCCCCTGATTGTATCAAGCAAAGTCGTTTTTCCGTGATCGACATGTCCCATCACAGAAACTATTGGTGTACGTAGATCTTCATTTACAGCCATTAATAAGCCCCTTCAAAGATATTTAGCTGATTGGGAGATAATTTACAGTAAAGGATACTTCAGGATATTTACCATTCTAATTGCAAAGATCCCGACTGTCCGTACTTACTCGTAGAGACAGGCCTCATCGATCTTTGAATAGTTAAGCATATCTGAATCCTTGAAGTGGATAGCTATCTCACGCTGTGCAGATTCTGTTGAATCGGAAGCATGTACTACATTCCTGCCTGTTTCGATTGCAAGGTCTCCCCTTATGGTACCTGGGAGTGCATCAACAGGATTTGTTGCACCGTTCACTGCACGCATGATAGCAATGGAATTCTTTCCTTCCACTATCATGGAAACAGAAGGACCTGATGTCACATATTCTATAAGTGAAGCAAAGAAGGGCCTTTCAGCATGCTCCTTGTAGTGCTCCTTTGCACTCTCTTCACTCATGACACCCAGTCTCATAGCTGCGATCTTAAGACCACGTTTCTCTATCCTTGAGATGATCTCACCCATTAGTCCACGCTGTACTGCATCAGGTTTGATCATTATGTATGTTTGTTCCATTTAGAACACCCAATCATGCTTTCTTTAAGTAAATTCTTCCCTGTTCAGTCCAAACCGTACGTCTTGGTAACCTTCCAAGCTCGAAGTTGCTTTCGCATTTGGATGAACAAAAATAATAGGAAGAGCCATCCTTCTTTACGAAGAGCTTGCCGGTTCCTGGTTCAAGGAATTCACCGCAAAAAGAACATTTTCTTTGTTCCATTGTAGTCACCTCATCTGGTAGTCAGTTTTTTAGCTTCTCTGGAAGTCTCGATCAACATCATAATGTCACCGACCCTTACAGGACCAACACAATTTCGGGTGATTATACGGCCTTTGTCACGACCTTCAAGCACACGGCACTGGATCTGGCTGGCTTCACCATGCATACCGGTGTTACCGATAACATCGATGACTTCAGCCGCATAGCCTGTATCTTCATCTGCCATAGCGATACCTCACGTATCAGAATTATTTAAGCGCACTTACTTTCTGTGCAATGTCTTCAACAAGTTCGCCGCCCTTGCCAGCGTCGATAATAGCGACAGCGGAGCAAGCAACACCTATTCCACAGGCAGCACCGAGCTCTTTCTGCTCTTTAACATAGATGTAAGCAGTATTCTTCTCTTCACAGAGTGGTGCAATGTGTGCAATAACTTCAGCAGGATTAACATCTTCTGCAATTACTGCAAGCTTTGTGATGCCTCTCTCGATAGCTTTTGTCACTTCATTTATGCCTTTTTTTAATTTACCTGTGTCTCTCGCCAGTTCTACACTCTCAAGTGCTTTATTTACAAGTTCTTCTGGAACATCAAATTTAGCTGCCATATTATATTCTCCTTCGAAACCATAATTATATATTATGGTTTTTCATTATTCATTGTATGCCGGTAAACCCGGCTAATTTGGCCAATTACGATTGCAATAATGTTATCAATAATTAACTGACACAAAGTTTAATGCCAAATATTAGCTTTTAATAGCTTTTAATTACTACATCCAAACAAACAATAATCTGCAGAATGCGCAATTGGAGTCAATTAATAACCTGTTCGGGTATAAAGCTTGTGGCAGAAATAAACAAAAAAAGAAATGGTGATAGGACATCACCAGTATTGTTCCATTGCAAGATTGAAGAAATTTGATTCATTGCTTGTAACAACAACTTTTACGATCCTTCCATCATCCTCAATAGCAGTATCATATAACAGGCCCCGTTCAGTACTGTTTGCTTCCAGGCCTGCAATTGTATTGATAGTGCTTTCTAATGGATTCAGGAATATCTCGGTCCTTGTGTAGTTACCATCGTCCACACGTTTGAATTCCAGATAGTGTTGCTCAGCAAGAGGATCCGTTGAAGTAACAAATTGATATTCTGCTCCTGAATCTACATAATTCATTATTTCTGTAAACTCAGTTGAACCCTGACTGATACCTGAACTTACATCGATTACTTTTTTAAGGATGGCTCTGTCACCTAATAAGGTAGGTGTTCCAATTATATTGGAAACGTTTGGTCCCCTCATCAAAAGGGAATAGCCATTATACATATCAGCGACAGAATATTCAAAATTTATAACTTCAGGTTTCAGTATATGTGCTTCAAACCCGAAATTGGCAGAATCATTATAAGCTGAATACCTTTTACTTATCCCAGTATTATATAATGAATACAGATCAGTGATATTAGGTGCAAAAACCCGAAGTGGAGTATTATAAACCTTTGAGTAGTCAATATATGCTGCATTTGACACTCCTTCTGGAGTGATTGTGAGTCCATCAGAAATTGAATTTATTTCTGCATCAAAGTGTGTTCCACCAATAATCTCAAAACCCGGTGCATCTTCCAAACCTGTAAGTTCTTCACTTCCACTGGAATCGTTTGTATTGCCGCTGAAAAAAAGTGGTAATATTGACATTACCATTATAGCAACCAGAAAAATAGCCACATATTTTTGCTTCATTCATTCTCCTCATATAATTGATTAATTGATTAATTTAAAATTGAAAGAATTGTTAAATAGCCTTCTCCCCTATCATTGCTATTGTGGCATCGATATCAGCTTTTAACTCGTCTGGAATACCCTGAATACCAACATCAAGGAATCCCCTTACGATCATACCCACAGATTCTTCTTCGGAGAGTCCCCTTGCCATAAGATACTCTATCTGATCCCGTGCTATCCTACCAACAGCAGCTTCATGGGATAGTTCGATATCTTCAACATTTGCCTCAAGTATGGGGATAGCTCTTTGCATTCCGCCGCCAAGTACGAGTCCATGGCATTCGAGGTGCCCTTTGGCATTGTTTGCATTACCAATCATCTCACCCCGGGCAATTGCATTACCTCCTATGGTGATAGTCCTTGATATAAGTTCAGCCTTTGTATCCTCTGCGTTAAAGATGACCCGGCTTCCAAGATCAAGCTCGGATCCCGGATGTGCCACAGCTATTGTATTCAATCTTGCAAAGGCACCTTTACCTTCAAGGATAACAGTTGGGTAGGACTGTATGGATTTGACAGGTTTAAGAGTAATATAATTACTGATGTAAGTACCGCCTTCTTCTACATGAACAACAGTCCTTGGTCTGACACCTATCTGTTCTGCCCAATTGTGAACCATAGTGAAATTAAGGGTTGCACCCTTCTTAACATACATCTCTGAAATTCCAAGGTGAAGACCTTTATCGATTCCATGTTTAGCAGAGCATCCGGTAATAATATCAAGCTCTGCTCCTTTCTCAACGACAACTATATTGTGAACTGTCTGGGAAACCTGCTTTGAACCTATGAGTAAGCATGTCTGGACTGGCATCTTTGATTTTTTGCCTTCAGGCGCCCTTATGAAATACCCATTTGCTTTCTGAAGATAACTCATTGCAGTATATTTATCTGCGTCCGGCTTAACCAGCTTCCACATATAGTCCTTAACCCACTCATGCTTTTTCATTGCATCTTTAAGGGACATCAGTTCCACAACATCCTTATCACGCAGGGATGTATGTGTAACTGTATTGTCAAGCATAATGAGGCTGCCTGACCTGTTGTCTTCAGAAGGCGTGAATCCCACGTTCAGAAGTGTTCTCTGATCCTCTTCACTAAGCTCTTCGAGATTATCGGCCTTTTCCGCATTATCTGGCGCAATACCATATTCGTCAAGATTAAAATCCTCCCCATAGGCAGCATTCTTCCCGAGTGCAGCTTCTGCCCTTTTTTTCATTTCTTCATCAGCTTGCATTTGATACACTCCTCATATCCTTGTTTTTTGATATCTGTTAACATTTCACGTGGGTTTCCTGAACACATGACAGTCCCATTGCACAATATATATCCTCTATCCGCTTCAATGTAATCAAGAACCTGTCCAGTGTGTGTTATCACTAGTGCGGATTTACCGTGTTTGCATCTATCGCCAGCACATTTACAACCTTTCTGCAAGAGTTCCTTTATAGTATGACCAAGTTGGTCAATGCTTACAAGATCCACACCCGATTCGGGTTCGTCAAGAAGGATAAGATCCGGGTTCTGTGCAGAAAGCTGGAGAATCTCTGATCTTTTAATCTCCCCACCTGAGAATCCTACATTTACATCCCTTTCAAAGAACCGCACCATATCCAATGTTTCAGCAAGAATATCTGTATCCTTTGGGTCTTTTGAAATGACATTCAGAAGATCATGAAGTTTTACACCACTCATATTAGGAGGTCTTTGTGTCATGATGCCCATGCCCATCTGTGCTCTTTCAGAGACCGACATATTTGTAATGTCCTCTCCTTTGAAAATTATCTCTCCTTCTACAACATTATAACCACTAAAACCCATCAGCGTCATAAGAAGCGCGGATTTACCTGCTCCGTTTGGTCCGAAAAGAACATTGGTGTAACCGGTTTTAACATTAAGATCAACACCTTTCAATATCCTTCGGCCACCGATTTCAACCGTTAGATTATTTATCTCCAGCACATTATGGTCTCCTTTTTTGTCAATTTAAAATCATGAAACTTAATATTCACGTAATTTAATATTCACGTAATCCAGCTTTATTATACAGGTTATCGGTTAAAAAGCTATTGAGTTTTAAATACTACGAATCCAATGTCCTGCAAAAGATATAAAATAGATAGTAAGGGTTACAAGAACTACAGTGGGATTAATGTCCAGTTCTTTAGCAAAATCTTCAAAACCCTTTATTTATTGCTTGTTATATAAATAGATCATTTAGTACCGATCATAAGTGAAAAATGAATTTTCTGATCATTTTTTCAGTTGTTTCCTGGCCATGAAGCCAGTCACCGTGGTGTATCCAAATATTATTATGCCCAGCCATATTATTGGTTCACCTATATTTTCATATCCAAGAATTGCTAGTCCCAGACCGATACTGAGAATCAGTACATTGATCTTAAGCAACTTTCGGTTACGAAGGATAATACCAATATACTTTTGTTTTTCATTCATTTCATATTTCTTTTCTTTATTCATAGAACCACTACACTTCAATTATTATCATTATACTTTAATTATTATATCTGCAGCCTTACGAACTCTGTTAAAAACAGCCATTCCTATTCCATCTGCCCTAAAAGAACCATCCACTATAATAATATCTATGTTTCTCTCATCAAGATACCTGAGTCCAAAGAACAGATACTTTGCAGCTTGTTCCGGCTTATCCTTCTTACCCATGGAATATGACAGATGAGCAGGAAATTCACTTTTAGACTCTTCTGTAAGAAGCAAGCCTGTTTTTGCATTCCTCTGACTATAATCCTTAATGAGTTCTTTAATTTTGGGAACTACATTATCATGTTCCCCTTCAACCAGAATAAGATCCGATCTTGGAGAATAATGTGTATATTTCATCCCAGGAGAGCGAACAGTTCCACTTTCCGGATGTACTTTATCATCATAAGCAATTTTTACCTCCCCAATGTATCTTTCAAGCTCTTCCTTGCTTATTTTTCCAGGCCTTAGTATCGCAGGGATATCGGAGCTCATATCAATGACTGTTGATTCAACTCCAATGGAAACGTCCCCTCCATCTATGAGTGCATCAATCCTTCCGGAAAGGTCAGATAAAACATGTTCTGCTGTTGTGGGACTTGGCTTTCCTGAAAGGTTTGCACTTGGTGCAGCTATGGGAATTCCTGCGCATTTTATTAGTTCAAGAGCAATCTTATTTTCAGGGATCCTGACAGCAACTGTATCCAAACCTCCTGTTGTTATATCAGGAATTATTTCACTTCTTTTCATTATAAGAGTCAATGGACCTGGCCAGAATATTTCCATAAGAATAGATGCTTTTTCAGGGATATTTTTAACAAGCTGCAAACAAGTTTCCTTTGAATCTACATGAATTATGAGAGGGTTGTCGGCAGGTCTGCCCTTTGCTTCAAATATTTGCATAACAGCTTCTTCGTTAAGCGCATCCGCTCCAAGCCCGTAGACTGTTTCAGTAGGAAAAGCAACAGTTCCCCCTTCTTTTAATATCTGAGCTGCATCCTGTATCTGCTCTTCATGAGTTTTTTTATTTATGTGAAATACTTTTGTATTCTTTTCCATAGTCCGGTTTAATTTTAACAAAATTAATATTACATCTGAACTGCGCTTGATACAGGCTATATGATATAGAGTACAGCCATATTAGATGATCAGGCTCATAAGTTTTTTTGTTCACAAATGGAATGGATATATATGAATTTTGTATGACAATTGTAACGTCAATAAACCTATTTTATCCTATTCCAACATGTATTTAATTAAGTGTATTTAATTAAGCTTGTCTAATTAGAAAAAAGAGTTTCTGGAGCTAATTATATATCTTCATTTTTACATTCCTCAAAACACCTCAATCTATTTATAAGTTAATGACAGACAGTTACTGGGTTTTAGTGAGCATAATGAAGAATGTAGCTTTATTATTTTGATTTGTTTTTTTCATTATACCCTAACTATACAAATCAAATGGAGAAGTGAATTTTAATGAGTGATAAGAAAACTTCCAGTTTAACTACTGCTTTTGGAATTCCAGTGGGGGACGATCAGAACAGCCTCACTGCCGGAGAACGTGGTCCAGTCCTCATGCAGGACGTTCACCTTTTGGAAAAACTTGGTCATTTTAACCGCGAACGCATACCTGAGCGTGTGGTACATGCCAAAGGTGCAGGTGCTGGCGGCTATTTTGAAGTAACTGCCGATGTGAGCAAGTACACAAAAGCTAAGTTCCTTTCAGAAATAGGCAAACGTACTGAAGTATTTGCCCGATTTTCCACAGTTGGTGGCGAAAAGGGTTCTGCTGATGCAGCAAGGGACCCACGTGGATTTGCTATAAAGTTCTACACAGAAGATGGAAACTATGATCTTGTGGGCAACAACACTCCTGTATTCTTCGTTCGGGACCCTTTAAAGTTCCCAGATTTCATTCATACACAAAAGCGAAATCCTGCAACAAACTGCAAAGATCCAAACATGTTCTGGGACTTTCTGTCTCTCACTCCTGAATCAATTCACCAGGTCACGATCCTCTTTTCAGATAGGGGTACACCTGTAAGCTTCCGCAATATGAACGGGTACTCAAGTCACACTTATAAGTGGTACAATGATGATGGGGAATACTTCTGGGTGCAGTATCATTTCAAAACAGATCAGGGTGCAAAGAATCTTACTCGTGAGGAAGCAGAGAAATTAAGCGGAACTGATCCTGATCATGCTACACGTGATCTCTATGATGCAATCGAGAGGGGAGATTATCCTTCCTGGACCCTTGAGATGCAGATAATGACTCCGGAACAGGCTGAAGAATATCGTTTTGATATCCTTGATATAACCAAGGTCTGGCCACACGGTGACTTCCCGACCATCAAAATAGGTAAAATGGTACTTAACAGGAACCCTGCCAATTATTTTGCCGAAGTGGAACAATCTGCATTCAGTCCCGGTAATTTAGTACCTGGTATTGATATATCCCCTGATAAGATGCTGCAGGGCAGGGTATTCTCTTATCACGATTCTCATATTCACCGCTTGGGCCCCAACTATCATCTGATCCCCGTAAATGCTCCTAAAAATGCAGCAGAAACCAACTATCAACGTGATGGATTCATGCGAATTGATGCCAACGGTGGGGGCGGACCAAATTACTGGCCCAACAGTTTTGGTGGCCCTGCTCCAGACCCTGATGCTCTGAACCCAGCATTCGAAGTATCCGGAAAAGCAGAGCGTACACCTTATGCTCATCCCAACGATGACTTTGTGCAGGCAGGTAACCTGTATCGTGACGTTATGGACGATCAGGCCCGTGAGAACCTTGTGGGCAATATTGTATCCCATCTCTCAGGCGCACATAAGCGCATTCAACTCAGGCAGACCGCTTTATTCTTCAAAGCCGACCCTGATTATGGTGGACGTGTGGCTGAAGGATTGGGTCTGGATAGAAAAGAAGTTGAGCGCCTTGCCAACATGACCCAGGAAGAGCGTGCAAAAGCCACTGAAAAATAAAACCTCAGTTAATTAAATTTTCCACTGTTGAATTAGAAATATCTGATTTTACGGTGGAAATTTAAATTGTTTATTCATATTTTTATCTATATTTTTAGTATCTATTGAGCAAGTGGATTAATTTTGAGGCCTATATATTTATTTTTGATAATTACTGAATGTTTTTTTATACGAAATAGGGAATTTGAATCTAAAAACGGACATACTAAAGGTACGGTTAAGTTCGCAACCTTGTTGGAGGGAACTATTTATATATAATCATTCCTTCTACACACGCTATGAGCGGGTCTTTTTTTAAACCCCACTCCCACACTAACCCCCCACTCCCCAGCCCGCTCATATTTAATGACAGGGGAGTTATATTCGGTTTTGTGAAAACATGCATATCATATCAGACATCCATGATAGGAACATGTATCAAGCAGAGTCTCACAAAAAATGATAGCTCTGGCAATGTGCCAGAACCTGTTAATCATTCTTACTCATTTTCTTTTATTGAACATGCAGATGAACATGCTTTTCCATATTCATCAATTACAGACTCTTTACAAAGACCCACTCCATGACGATGTGCTGCACGACTTATCATATGAGCAGCTATGGGCGAGGTTACAAGAATGAAAAGAGCTACTGTAATTGCCTTTACACCTATTGGAGAAAAACCTACCCTCAGCAGTATACTAAGCATAACTCCAAAAGCACCGAGTGTTCCTATCTTTGTAGTTGCATGCAACCTGTTATACACATCAGGAAGCCTTGCAAGGCCAAGCATTGCCAGAAATACAAAGAAAAGCCCGATTATAAGAATAAGATTGCTTAGCACTTCCAGAACCATTGAAATTGTACTCAAAATACCACCCCTTCATCAAGGTATTTTGCTATTGTAATTGTGCCCACAAAAGATATGATGGCAAGCACAAGTGCCACGTCCATAAAGAAAGCGGACCCTTTTACAGATGAGTAGATACCAAGCATAACCACAATTACTATTGTCATTGCGTCAAGAGCCACTACCCTGTCAGGAATAGTCGGTCCTTTGATAATCCTGTATATGCAGGGTATTATGGCAATTACCATAAAAATCAGTGAATATTCAAGTAACATTGAATTCATTCGAATGCCTCCAATACGTATTTTTCCAGATCATCTCGTATGGACTGTGCCACACCTTCAGGGTCAGTTGCATCTATTGCATGAACATACAGAATGCTTCTGTCATCAGACATATCAATTGTCAGTGTCCCTGGAGTAAGAGTAATGGTGTTAGCAATAGCAGTTATCCCGATATCTGTCTTAGCATTAATTGGCACCGCAATAATTCCAGGTTTTATATTAATCTTTGGCTGAAGCACTATTTTTGCAACCATGATGTTTGCCTTTAGTATCTCCTTGATAAGCACATACACATATTTAGCCTGTGCCGGAATCTTCTTTATGGCTTTACCAAAGGAGAACTCCATACCAAAATTGAACAGGGACTTAAATGGTCTTATTATGAATGGGGCAATGATCATCCCCAGAACGAAATTATTAACACTTAGAGTACCGTGGACAAAACACCATACAAGACCAAGTACAACTGAATAGGCAATGTATCTTTTCATCTTACCACCCTCGTTGTCATTACAGCATCAATATAGAGCTGCGGGTCAAGTATCTGATTTGCTGTTGCGCTTGCAAAGGCTATCAATGGTTCTGCGTACAGTCCAAAGACAAGAACTCCAAGTGCAAGAACGATTATAGGCAGAGCAATCAATGGGGATGTGGCATCTGTGGAATATTCTCCATGCTCATTAACATCCCTTCTTTCACCCCAGAACATAAGCAGCATTGCTCTGAACATATAGAAAATAGTGAACACTGCAAATATAAGCGCTATTGCAATCTCAAAGTAGTATTTCTCACTGATTCCTGCATCGAATAATTGTAACTTGGCTATGAATCCACCCATTGGCGGCAATCCTGCAATGGACATTGCACCTATAAGGAACATCATTGATATAAGTGGGGCACTATCGACCATGCCTCCCATTTTTCTCATGTCCCTTGTGCCTGCATGGTGAATTATACCTCCGGAAGTAAGGAAAAGCATTGATTTTGCAATTGCATGGTTCACCAGATACACAAGAGCTGCTGTGAGTCCATAGACACTACCAAAACCAATTCCAAGAAATACATAACCTATCTGGCTGACACTGGAATATGCCAGCAGGCGCTTCACGTCGGTCTGGGCAACGGCTGATATGGCACCGACCACAATGGTAGCAAGTGCAAGATAGATTATCACAGGCTTGAATATATAGAGAGTGTCGATGAATATTAGGAAGAAGACTCTGAGCATTCCGTAGGCTCCGACCTTTATCAATACACCACTAAGCATTGCGCTTATGGGTGATGGTGCTGTGGGATGAACATCAGGAAGCCAGTAGTGAAGTGGAAATATTGCAGCCTTGTTACCAAATACCACCACAAACATCAATGCTATGGCAAAAACATGCCACGGAAGTGTTCCGGCTTCGCTCATTGCACTAAGCTTCACAGAGATATCCGCCATGTTCAATGTGCCTGTTGTTGCGTAAAGGGAAGCTATTGCTATGAGCATTACAAAAGAACTGAGCATGTTAAGTACAAGATATTTGAAGGTTGCTTCCATCTTGTCTGAGCTTTTTGTAACTCCCCCCTTCTCGTTTGCTATCACAAGCCCACATGAAGAAAGCAGGAGTATTTCAAAGAATACGAATAGATTGAATATGTCTCCTGTAAGAAAAGAGCCATTTAGTCCTGCTACCAGTAGGCTGAAAAGCGGATAATATGATGCGCTCAATGACTTTTCCTCGATATAGTCAAGTGAGTAGATCAGTGCCAGGAATGACACGAAAGATGTCAGCACAACCATACCGGAGCTGAGCAGGTCGGCAACCAGTATGATACCGTATTTCCCCCATTCTCCAACTTCGTATGCCTGTATCCCACCGGACCAGACCTGCAGAAGCAGGAATATGCTCACTATGAACATTAAAAATGAAACAGAAACACTCAAGACTTTCTGGATGCCTGGTTGTTTTCTTAAAAGCACCATGATAGACGCCATCAGTATTGGCGTGGCTATCAGTATTATGGGTAAGTGAGTATCCAGTGATATCATCCCCAGAGCCTCCGAAGTTCTTTGATATCAGTTGTCCCATATTCCTCATGAATACGATATGCAAGTATCAATATGAATGCAGTCATTGCCAGACTTATGACAATAGCTGTAAGTACCAGTGCCTGCACCAAAGGGTCTACGAAGTCCACATGATTACCTGCAGCAAGCACAGGTGCAAGGATATTCTGGGACAGTGAATCTGTGAATATGGTTCCGGTGGCCTCGGCAGCTCCGTGTCCACTGTCATCTGTGATGATAGGGACCTTTGTTCCTGCAAACACTCCAGTTGAAACTATAAGAAGGTTTACTGAGTGTGAAATTACACTAAGTCCGATTATTACCTTGACGATGTCACGGCGCAGGATAAGAAATGTACCGATACCGAACAGTATAGCTATCGTGAGAGAAAGCAGTGTGTTGTTCATTTATCATCACCTACGTTTTTGAAAATGGAAAGCAGTCCACCAATTACCACAAAGTATACTCCTATATCGAATAATGCGGCAGATACCAGTTCCACTTCACCAAAAAATGGCAGATGGACAAATTCCACAGCACTTCTGAGGAAGTTATGTGAGAATGCAATCGCTGCAAATCCTGTTACTGAAGCCAGCAGCAAGCCGAATCCAAACCAGTTACTCCAATCGGGATCGAAGAATGATTTAATGTAATCCAGACCATATGCCACATATGTCAGTGCAATCACTGACGCAAACATAACACCGCCTATGAATCCTCCTCCGGGATTATTGTGTCCCGCAAGTAAAAGAGATATTGAAAAGAGTATGACCAAAGGTAAACATATCTTTGCTACTGTTTTTGTTATTAAGGTTGTCACTGGTCATCACCTCTGCTGTTAATCAGGTTATAGACACCAAATGCTGCAAGACAGAGAACAGCTATCTCTCCAAGAGTATCATATCCTCTGAAATCCACTATAATCACATTAACTATATTGTGCCCACCTGCAAGTGGAAGACTCTTCTCAATGAAATAGTGTGAAAGTGATTCAAATGGTGGAACTATTCCCTGAGTTGCATTTATCAGCATAATGAATATCATTGATGCCACCGTCACGGATATGAGCAAATCCCGAACAAGCGTCTTCCTGGGAATGTGCTCCTTAAACTTTTGTGGGATCTTCGCAATCGCCAGCAGGAAGATTATAGTTGAAAGTGTTTCAACCAATATCTGTGTCAGTGCAAGGTCAGGAGCCTGCAGATATATAAAAAGAAGAGCAACCAGATAACCTAATCCTGAAAGGGATATTATCGCAGGCAGATATCTTGGTAAAAATGCTGCCCCAAGTGCTAATACTACCATAAACAGGAAAATGATACTTTCATATGGAGGAATATCAAAATTGAGATTTCCTGGTATCAGACTTGACGCCAACAATATTGCAGGTATTGCAAACATTGCGATGGTCAATAACAACAGGGCAAGCACATATGTCTTAAGAGGACCAGGCTGCATCCTGTTAGAGAACTTTGACGTTACATTCCTTGCATTATCCACAGCTGCATCATAATAATAATTGACACTGATCCAGGGATACCTTGCATTGAACCTGTTCTGCCATTCTGCAATCTTTGTGTATTGCGTGTAGGTCAGTATTCCAAGTGCGAAAGTGATGATTGTCATAATAAGTGGTATGGTGAATCCATGCCACAGTTTTACATGCAAATGTGTTTCCTCAAGTAGTATTCCTGAAACAGCTGGATCTATGAAATTATGGACTGGTAATGAAGGTACAAGTCCAAATAGTATTATAAGTCCTGCAAGGAACATCGCAGGTGCCAGCATTATAATGGGTGGTTCGTGTATGTGCTTCGGCAAACCTTTTGAAGGTCTTTTTCCAAGGAATATACCGTCTATGAGCTTAATGGAATATGCAAATGTGAACACACCACCAAGTACTGCAAGTGCAGGAATTAGTATGTTATATGGTGAACCAAGAAGTGCCCCCATCTCAACAGATGATTCATAGAACATCTCCTTGCTAAGAAAACCATTCAAAGGCGGTATTCCTGCCATGGATAACGCCCCGATGCTAGCGACAATGAAAGTGATGGGCATTTCTTTGTGTAACCCTCCCATCTTTGTAATGTCCCTTGTTGCAGCCTCGTGAGCCACTATACCCGCTACAAGGAAAAGACATGCCTTGAAAGTTGCGTGGTTGAGAAGATGGAAAGTTGCAGCAGCAACACCAATTCCAGGTTCGTGGTGTGTGGTGTAACCGTACATTGTCATAAGATAGGCAAGCTGACTTATTGTGGAATATGCAAGTATCCCCTTGATGTCTGTCTGCCTGAAAGCAAGGAAACCTGCCAGAAGCATTGTAAATATTCCAACACCGCTTACAAGAATGAACCAGGCCTCTGTGCCTGAGAATATGGGATGTATCCTTGCTACAAGGTAGATACCAGCCTTAACCATTGTTGCCGAGTGCAGAAATGCACTGACTGGTGTTGGTGCTTCCATTGCGTTAGGGAGCCATATGTAAAAAGGACCTTGTGCTGATTTAGAAGCAGCACCGATCAATATGAGAATGAGCGCAACAATAAAAAGTTCATGGCCTAGTATCATTTCCCTCATGGATTCGCTATGCAATATTGTGGGAATATCGTATGTACCGGTAATAGCATGCAATACAAGGAACCCGGCAAGCATGAATAAACCGCCAGCTGCGGTTATGAGTAATGATTTTGTGGCTCCGTATACTGACATGGGTCTGTTTCGCCAGTATCCGATAAGCATGAAAGATGTGATACTAGTGAGTTCCCAGAAAATAAACAATTGAATAGTGTTAGCTGAAAAGACCATACCAAGCATTGATCCCATGAAGAAGAGGAGTTGCTGGTAATATCTTGGAAGATCCTCTTTCTTTGACATGTAGCCGTTGGAGTATGACATGATAATCACACCGATACCGGATACAATGAAACCAAACATGACACTCAGGCCATCGGCATAGAAAGAGAGATTTATACCCATTGAAGGAAGCCATTCTATAGAGCTCTGAATAGTCTTCCCATGAATAATTTCCGGCGCAGCCTGAGCTATCAACAATAAACTCAGGAATGCAATAGCGGAAGCGTACCACCCGATTTTATCCTTTAGAAGTTTTTCAATGGCAGGCAATATACCGGCCAAAATAAATGGTAAAAAAACCGCCAGAGTAATTGCTGTAAACGAATCCATGACACTCTAAATTCAATTGCCTATATTTAACGCTTATTAATGTAAATTATTTATTTATGATGAATAGGCACATATTATCCTCAAATGAATAATTATAAAAACATATTTGGAAGAAAAATAAGAAACATTTATATTATACAATTTGATCGCCACCGACTTAAAAGTTGGCAGGATAATAAACATATAGAATGTACATTATTAGTTCTTACTCGTTTATTTTTGTGATATAATGAAAGAACAATCATCCACTTATGCCATACAATCAATGAAATACATAGTACGATACGTGCCAGTATTCCTGATACTATGCGTTTGCTGCGTCTTTTTACAAGCCCCTGTCATGGCAGATGCAGACATAACAGAGAATGTCAGCAATCAATCTGCAATTTCAGGTATTCACGAACAGGCAGGAATCTTAGAATACAATCATCTTATTGAGTTATATTTTGAGGAGAATGACTATGTGTTTGCAACTGAATCCATTGTATATTCCACAGGTTCAGCAAATGGCAGTGAAGAATTAGTATTATGGATAGCAGAAAATGCAGAAGTCATGCAATTCCAGGTAAGTGATATGGCAAACAGCAGCACTGCAACTTCTGTTAATTATTCAAAGGAAGGCAATTTCCTATATTTCCCATCATATTATGGAACTACAGGTTCCAGTGGAATGCCACTCCTCTACGGTATCAGATATGCCACACATAGCCATGAAGAAGTCCCGACTTTCAGAAAAGTCATCCGGAAAGACGGGATTTTTGATTATCCCATATTCAGGCTCATAATCGTTGTCAACCATGAAGAGAATGAGATCCCTGCAATCATTTCAGCAGACGGGCTTAGAATTGTAGCTGATGAAACCACCAGTGATAAGAATTCTACATCCTACATATGGTCAACTCCACAATTCACAGAATTAAAAGTCACCCTCGAAGAGGATGACTTCAACCAGACTGCAAAAACACCATATGATTCACTTATAGTGCCCGGAATACTTACTATTATTATCATAGCTGCTACAGTGCTATACTACAGAAAAAAGACCCCAGGCAATCTGAATGACTTTAAGGATCTCTATGAAGCTGAAATGGCAGTTATTGCACAAATAAAAGAAGACAGGAAAAAGAATAAACTAAGCAATGAAGATGCTGAAAGACTTCTTAAAAAGCATAGTGCTAATGCTTCAAAGATAAAAAGCAAAATGGAGAAACTAAAAAAGACCTAATGGTCCAGTTCCCCATACACCTCTTCTTTTACGATTTTCAGTTCAGGGATATCAGCAGTAAGCCAGCCGATATCGTAGCTCTGTCCACAACTGGGACATATCAGGCCAAGTCTTGCCTTTCCTTCGGATATCTCCTTGAAATGAACATGAAAACCACGCTGGTATCCGCAATTCGGACAGACCCTGAATGAATTAACAGTATTCTCTCCCATAATTAATGATCGATGTACAAGGATAAGTCAGTATCGATAGTACCAATGTGTCAAGAAATCACCCCCAATGTTTATCACATACTTAGCGGAATATACCGGAAGTTTCTAATCTTTATTTTATAGAAATATGCCCGATTTTCCACTGACTATCTTCATATGAAATATTGCAGCCTGCATGAAATTACCCATAACCATTATAACGATTTATGGATGTGGAATAAACGGCTATATTTGATTTTTAAGACTATAATCTAAAATAAAGCTTTATGTTACATTTAATCAATTAATGTACCACCATACATGTCATACACCAAGTAACATGTGATCTTTCTGGCAATAACAAATAACCACAATCATGCCACCTAATTCAACTATTGACCAAAAATGATTAATAGTAGCAAATATATTAGACAAATGCTACATTGTAAAAATAAATAAGGATTATGTAATAAAACATAAAAGTGAATATGCTTTTGTGCATATTCACTTTTTTTATTTGGAGAAAACTATGAATCTAGGAATCTGGAAACAAAAAAAATAACAATCGTTGCTGGTATATCAGTGGCGATATTGTTAATTGTGTTTGCTATTTTACAAATGCAATCAATAAGCTTTATAATGAGACCTGGTCTTAAAAATAATACTCTTGTATATGTATTAAGTTTTATTTTGCTGACTATTATAGCATTTGTTTGTGAAAAAGAAGATAATAAATATTAAAGTTGCTGGCTAATATTTTGTGGATTGTACTGTGGATTTTATTTATGTCTGGATTAATAATAGCAATGATTTATTTAGACGTATTATTGGAAATGTAAAATGTAAAAAATGATAGATAAAATTACATCTTTATCCTGTCAATATCAACATACGTGGTCCCATCCCTTGTCCCACACAATGTAGAGAGCCAGCCCCATAAGCAGGTAGAGTACCGGCGAAGCCAGCACGATTCAAAAAGATGGAAAAAAGAATCTTCACTTTTACTATTTTTCTGCATAAAGGCAATTAAAGCGGTGGCTCCAAAAACTATTTAGGATCGAATTGCAATACGACCTTATTCATCAAAAATTTCCATATGAAAAATGCAACGAACCTGGCAATTGGATTAGGTCCCTATATATTAAAAAAGAATGGTCACATCCAAAACACTTATCAGAGAATACCTGCAAGGAACCCATATGTTCAAAGGAATTATTTTTGACTCCGACGGAGTTCTAGTTAACTCAATGCCATATCATGCAAAAGCATGGGTTGATGTTTTTGCGCAATTCGGCATCAATGTCACTGAAGAAGAGATATATGACATCGAGGGGTCAAACCATGTTGGCGTTATCAATATCTTTTTTGAAAAAGCCGGCAGAGTCCCTGAACCGGACATGTATGACAGGATACTGGAAATGAAAAAAGCACATTTCCTTGAGAATAACCGTGCAGAGGCATTTGAAGGTATGTACCAGTGCCTGAGTTCAATGAAAACACGATTCAAGCTTGCCGTTGCATCCGGTGCCGACAGAACAATTGTAAGATCACTTATGGAAAAGTTCTACCCGGGAATTTTCGATGTTATCATCTCAGGAGAAGATGTCAAAAGAGGAAAACCAGACCCTGAGCCGTATAACAGGACAGTTGAGCTATTAGGACTGAACAAAAACGAATGTTTTGTTGTCGAGAATGCGCCTCTTGGGGTAGAATCTGCCAAAAATGCAGGCATGTTCTGTGTAGGAATCCCGACATATATTGATGCAGAAAAGCTTCATGAAGCTGATCTGATACTTAAAGAGCATACGGAACTTATTGAGTACCTCAAAGGTCTTGATGAAAAACAAAGTGCTTAAAAGCAGACTGAAATACTAAAGAACAAAAAAGGTAACTATTCAGCCTGATAAAAACGCTATCTATAACAATCTTGACAAAAAGTTGAAATGTAAATTTCATTAGGAACATTTATTTTGATTGTTACTATTGATTGTTACTATTGATTGTTTTTTTGATTCTTAGATTGTTAGTGGGCAGATATCTCCATTTCGATGAAATCAGCACCAATTGGCAGATTGTGCTAGGCTGAATAATTACCAAAAAAGAAAGAAAGAAAACAAAAAAACTGTACGGTCAGACCAACCGTACAGTTTCAAGATTTGTAAGTGCTTTTGTTTCCATCTTGTTTCTCTTATGTATGGAGCTTGCAAGGTCAATGCATGAACGTTCGTCCCCGTGCTCGGTAAAGACTCTTTCCGGGCGAGGCTTCATCTTTTTGATGTAATCCATCAATTGTTTCCTGTCGGAGTGGCCGGAGAAACCATCGACTACCTCTGCCTTCATGTTCATTTTGATAACATGAGTTCCATTGCTGCTTGAAAGAGGTATCTCTTTCCAGCCCTTCTGGATTCTTCTACCCATAGTTCCGTCTGCCTGATAACCTACAAATACAAGAGTGTTATTCTCATTCTCTGCAAACGCCTTGAAGTATTCTATTACAGGACCTGCATTCATCATACCAGATGTTGCCAGTATCACACATGGATGTGGCTCGTTGATAATCTTCTGACGCAGTTCATTGGAGTCAACAGGCTTGAAACATTCTGCAAGGAATGGGTTCTGTCCTTTCTGGAAAATGAGCTTGCGCAGGTCATTATTAAGGTACTCGGGATATGTTGCATGGATGGCTGTTGCCTCCCATATCATTCCATCAAGATAGACAGGAACGTTGGGTATAATTCCTTTGCGTATAGCATCTTCAAGTACTATCATTACTTCCTGGCTTCTTCCCACTGCAAATGCAGGTATCAGTACGATTCCATCCTTTTTCAGAGTTGCATTTACAATGTTCTGGAGGTTTCTTTCAGCTTCCTGAAGAGATGGTTGGATAGCATTGGAACTTCCGTATGTGGATTCCATGATAACAGTTTCAACACGCGGGAATTTGTTAACTGCAGCATCAAAGAGCCTTGTTTTCTCATATTTGAAGTCACCAGTGAAAACAACATTATGAAGGCCATCTCCAATATGGAAATGAGAAACAGCAGATCCGATGATATGCCCTGCATTATGGAATGTGAGCTTTATATCAGGTGCTATATCGGTTACTTCCTCGTAATCAAGGACGATTGTGTGCTTGAGTCCTTCTCTTACTTCTGTGGAACTATATGGAGGCCTCTTGCCTTCCTTTGCAGCAACATCAATATAGTCAAGCTGCAATAAAGCCATAAGGTCCCTTGTTGGAGGGGTACAATAAATAGGACCTTCAAAGCCATATTTATAGAGAAGTGGCACAAGACCTTGGTGATCAAGATGGGCGTGTGTTAACACAACAGCATCTATCTGATTGATAGGATATGCTTCAGGCACATAGAGATAGGGAGTCATATTGTCATCTGAACCGACATTGACACCACAATCGATCATTATGCGTGATTCAGGAGTTGAGATAATAAAACAGCTTCTTCCAACTTCTCTTGCACCACCAAGTGATGTAACCCTTACCCACTCATCCTTTGAAGTACAACCCCTGTGGATCTTTCTTCCTACAGATTTAAGGATATCCTTGCGCTCTTTGTGATTAGTACGCATGAACTCACGTATGTTCTTAACAGTACGTGACTTGATAGGGGGAGCTCTTACGACCTTTGGCGTCCATCCTATTTTCTTTGTAATTTCTCTGAGAGTCTCACCATGTTTTCCTATTACAAGTCCCGGTTTGTCAGCTTCGATAATTACCTCACCCACATCAGGGTCAAAGTGATAATTAGATACTCCGGATTCTTCAGGGACAGTTGCCAGAATCTTTTCAATAGATTCCTCAGGAGGCATAAGCACTTTAGGATCAGGACGTACCACAATACGTGTCCTTAGTGCCTTTGCCAGAGTTCTGACAATATTGCCGTTATCTGCAAATTTTTTAGGCTCTTCTGTGTAAACAACAAGCTGTGGCCCTTCAAACTCAACATTAGAAATAGTAGTACCAATTGGTAGTTTTTCTACTATTTTCTTCTTTAGATCAGATAGTACTTCTTCTACAGCCATTGAAATAGCCTTCCTTATAAAAAAGTGAAAAATAAAATATAGCTAAAAACTATATTTAAAATATTATTTATAATAGTTCAAATCAAAGAAATTAAAGGATTATTATATTAGATTAAAATTCTTCCCTCATTTTTTTGACATCTTCCATATCAAGTCTGGTATATTTATCTTTAGTAATAACCACAACATCTATGTTCTCACCAGATGCAGAGTCTCTTTTAATTGCATTGTGAAGTGCCCTGATAGCCAGCTTGACACCTTCATCGGTAGTCATATCTTCCTGGTAGCGGTCTTCAAGTACACCGTATGCAAAGGGAGATCCTGAACCCGTGGAAACAGCTTTTGTTTCTTCAATACTTCCACCAAGAGCATCAAGCGAATAAATTGAAGGTCCATTCTTGTCATATCCTCCAACAAGAAGTTGCACCATAAATGGATAGTACCTCTGACCACTGAGCATATTTGACAGAAGAGTTGTAAGGCCCTTTATAGTCATGGACTCCTTACGTCTCATTTTGTATAGTTTGGACTCCACATTCATTACTCTTACAATCTGCTGTGCATCTCCTACAGAACCAGCAATGGTCATTGCAACCAGATCATCTATCTGGTAGACCTTCTTTGCAGTTTTGCTTGCAATGAAATTCCCCATTGTTGCACGCTGCTCGGTTGCAAGAACAACACCGTCATTGCAAACTATACCTACAGTGGTTGTACCTTTGTAATGTTTATCATTAACCATTAATTATACCTCATACAAAAATGAGAAAATAAATTTGAAAAATGTACTATGCATTTTAATGCATCAATCAGTTACTCATTAGCAATTTTTATATATATATTTATCCCTTGCTCAACAAATGCCTATTTCTACAGCAAGTGCTTTTACCCGTTCAATACTTTGCTCATCGATATCTTTCTCCTGCATCATCCGGATACGCCGGTCAAGAGATATCCTTTCTGTACCTACCAGAAAATTATCCGCATTGGCCACGATCTTTTGTTCCAGTGTCACAGGTATATAGTCATCATCAGGAAGCCCTAATTTTTTTGCTTCTTCCCTTGTGATGCCCGCTCCCATATGGCGCTTGATTATCTCCTGAATCGCTGGTTCAATGTGATTTTTCTTTGCTATATCAACACCTATTATTGCATGATCGATCCCATGACTTTTTGCTCTTCCAAGGTCATGCAAGAGTCCGCCAATCTCAACAAGCTCCAGATCAACATGGAGTCCATCGTTTTTCAGTTTCAAACCCATTGAAAGAGCCAGCTCAGCAACAGCTACGCAATGAGCTATAACATTTTTACTGCAACCCGATATCTTTAGGATATCAAGAGCATCTTCACGCAAAAGCATTTTACAGGTCTTTACTCAGGAAATCCAGACGCTTATTTATCTTATGAATGAATTCGGAATTATCCTCATACATCATGTCCTCGCCGCATTCCGGACAAAGGAACTCACGCTTTGTAGCCTCATTAAAATTCATGCGGACGCAGCCTTCAGGACACTTGTAGAACACATTTTCTCCCTCAAACCCAACTCTGATCCGGAGGTTTTTTACAAGTCTGTTCTTTTCCTTTGCTAATTGCGGGCCAATGTCCGTCATGTCCAGGGTCCACAGGTATGTAAGCCAACCACTACTGGAGTCACGTTCGCGCCTGCATAAAGCGAGTTTATTCTCATTAAGGATAAAAAGAGTTCTTCGGATAATGTTTAATAGAATACCCGTGGCTTCTGCAATTTCTTCGTCAGTTACCTCTCCGTCGGGCATATTTTCTATCATTAACAGTCCATCTTCACCCACCAATCTAACGATATAGCCCCTGACAACCGGATCATCCAAATCTATCAAAAAATTTCACCTCATGATGTGCTTGTTAATGCAATGTATTCAAATATTAATCTTTGCTTGCAAATACCCTGATTTGAAACATTATCAACCTATTTACAGGTATTTTGTTCAGGAATCAAGTAGATTCAATGATTCACTTATAAACATAACGCTTTCCTTAATTTCAGATAAAACTTCCTCACGACCATTTCCAGAGCATAAAATAGATATAACAGGTTCTTCTGGATTTATTACCAGTCCAACCCCTGGAATATCAGATACATTCATTTCAAGCAATTTCTTTTGAATGGCTTCAGTTATCACTGTTTTCTGTTTTGCATAGAGGATCACCCTGCATGCATGCTGCATTTTGTTCATTGTAGAAAGATCGATAGTTCCCTCAATGGCTTTTATATGGGCATCTACTAAATTGATGCCTGTTGCCATCTCAACAGTATCCAGACTACCCTGGAAACGTGCATTGAGCTCAATTGGCACCGGACCATCTTCACTTATTATGAAATCTACACCATTTGAACCTACAAGTCCAAGCTCGAGAATCAATTCTTCAGATACTCTTTTCATCTCAGAGGCATAAGGAGTTACATAAGGAGTTATGTTACCACAATACGCAAATGGAACTTCTGTTAGCCATGGCACTCCGATAAGCTGCTCATTTACAGCTACTGCAATGGCCCTGTCCTTTGTAGATATCACTGAAACACTCGCAGGTGTACCATGAACATATTCCTGGGCGATCATATTGCGTTTAGCTACCGGAAGATAGATACTTTTTAATTTATCATAAATAACTTCAATATCACTCTCATGCTCAAGCTTTGTGTTGAATATACCCCCACCTGAACATGCAGGCTTGACAATAGCAGGCAACTGTAACTTGTCTATATCAGAAAAGAGGACTGTTTTTGGGTGAGCTATGTTTAATTTTTTCAGCAATAGAGAAAAATGATATTTGTTTGACACTTCCATCATGACCCCGGGTTCATTGGCTAATATCCTGTAATGCAACTTTTCCAGACCCATTGTCTCAAAACCTGAACCTGGTATTATAGCATCAAAAGCAACATTAAAGCTTTCAATAAGCTTTGCCAGCTCAACAAGGCTGATCTTACTAGCATCAAATGTTTCCCCTATATCCAGCTTCTTTGAAGCTACAGAACACTGTAAAAGGTCATGATCACAGAAAGCATCGATGGAATACATATTATATCCGGCCCTGGCGCCGGAACAAACTATATTGCGAGTACTAAAACCTATGACCAGTATATTCTTTGTAGACATGAAAACCTTTTATCGGGGTCCCTCTGCAACAGCAAGAAGCCCCTTCTCTGTTTTGACAACGGGGATTTCGGTCCCTGCTTCTGCACTGAACATGACTGGTTTTCTAATAGTTACGGTCTCATAGCTGTCAGGGTCAAGTACAAGAAGATCATCATTCTCAATTGCCACAAGCATTGTTTTTTGCAGGTCCTTTCTTTTTGCAATAAGCTTTGCATTTTTAAGAGAATCAGCTGTGGAAGTAAAACGTGCCCCTGTCTCAATGTCAGTTCCGATGACATTTTTGCCAAACTTCTTGACCTCTATAACCCTTCCCTTATGTTCAATAATATCATGAGGCATAAACTTAGGAAGCCTCAGTGAAAAAGTGATACGATAGACATCTTTACCCTCTTTTCTTCCCTGTAAAGACTCAGACTCATTAAAATTGCCGCCTAAACGGGAAACTATCTCTTTGCAAATGTGCCTGCCTGCGTTGGAAGAACCAATATACAGATCAGCGCCTTCCTTTATGTCCAGGGAATTGGATATAAAAGCAAGCCTGTCACCCTTACTACGCATTCTTTCCAGTATATTATTGGCAATGTTTATGCACTCTGTCATTTCTTCTTTGCTAGGAATACGATTGGTGCCCCTTATCTGCAGGATCGCTTCAAAGTACCCGCCGGATATGCGACTACACATATCGCATGACTCACGCAATACACGGACCTCTGTCTCAAGTTCCTGATGAAAAAGCTCATCAAGCAAGGTTGCATCCACTCCGATATGCACCTTGTACATATGAGGAGTAAGTTCCCTGGGCTCAATGGATACTTCAATATTATCCACCATTTCATGTACAAAGAGCGCATCTTCTGCCGTATGTATCACTATATCCTCAAGCTTACCATAATTTACCCATTTGTTCTTTACATTACGTGCCCCGCAACTGGCACATATCCTTGCGTGTAACACAGGAGCTATTTCCGCAAGGGTAAAATTCTCAAGAAAACAGTCCTTGCAGCGTCCCTGAAATAATTTATACGTCTCATTTCCGCATTTTGGGCATATGGTACTATTCATTGGCTCTGATATTCATAGTTTATTAGATATTGTTTTCGCTCAGCAATAAAAGCGTCTGTTTTACTTGCGTATTAGATTGTATTCTGCAGTTCCAGCACCGATCTTTTCGGCATACTCAAGATGGACAATAGGATCCACACCCCAGACATTAGTGATACAACCCCTGCTCTGATCTTCCATTTTCTCATTTATAAGATCAAGGCTTGCTTTGTCAATGGCAACAGGGTCTTTTGAAGCTGTAATTCCCACATCTCCTGCAAAAGCTGGTGCTGAGAAATTAAAACAGTCACATCCTGGGGTAAGGTTGAATATCCAGTTAATGTATCCAATCTTTCCAGGTAAAAGTTTTACTGGTCCCATGGCAGCTTCTCCCAGACGTTGTTGCATTTTCACAGAAGCATCAGCTGGAGGCACGATAGCATGATAATCACAGCTTCCAAGGCATGATAGTTCTCCTCTGCAAAGATCCTTGTTCACATTTGCCTTCCCATTTTCCATAGTCAAAGCATCCCACGGGCAAGTTTTGAGACATTTCTTGCATCCTATACATTTATCATGGTCAATGTCCGGTTTTCCGACCTCATGAACAGTAGTCTTACCTCTTTTATCCAGACATCCCATTCCCAGGTTTTTTATTGCCCCACCAAATCCCGATGCAGGATGTCCTTTACAATGTGATATCATTATCATAGAATCAGCTTTTGAAATAGCTGATGCCACAGTGATCTCGTTTATTGTTTCCCCCTCAATTCCCACGGATACAAAATCATCACCCAAAAGCCCGTCTGCACAAATTATAGGGGCGCCCATGCTACCATGCGTAAAACCATTAGTAGCTGCTGTACATAGCAGATCGGCGCCATTGAAGCGCTTTCCACTATAAAGCACAGTTGTATCCGTAACAAAAGGAATACCGCCTGCTTCTTTCACAAGATCCACAACGGTCTTTACAATAACAGGGCGTATGTACGTAGTGTTTCCAAGCTCACCAGGGTGTATCTTTATAGCAACGATATCTCCTTTCTTAACAGGTGATATCTTCGGGAAAAGATCTACAATCTGGTCTATCTGGGTGTTCTCAGGCCCAATTTCCTCTGCTGATCTGAAAAAAACATCATTCATTTCAATACCTCTGCGTATACAATTCATTTAATCAGTATTTATAATGTTTCTGTGGACTATTAGATCCAGATGCAAATCTGATGGAAGCTAATGTATTCTATTACTGTAATGAATATGGAAAAATAAATTCTGCAAAGGATATGCTAATTATAAAATAAAACGTAACTATTCAGCCTAGCACAATCTGCCAATTGGTGCTGATTTCATCGAAATGAAGATATCTGCCCACTAACAATCTAAGAATCAAAAAGCAATCAATAGTAACAATCAAAATAAATGTTCCTAATGAAATTTACATTTCAACTTTTTGTCAAGATTGTTATAGATAGCGTTTTTATCAGGCTGAATAGTTACAATAAAACAAGCTATAATCCAAAATAGATAAAAAAAGATGCTATGTAAATATCACAACATCTTTTAAACAGTCTTATTTCTTTTGTGGTGGCCAGTTCTTTTCCATCCATCCATGCAGCCTTCCGGAATCAGCAGGACCTACCATAACATTAGCACCCATTTCGTCCTCAATGTCTCCCTGAAGACGTGCACACAGTCCTGGGATGACAAGAGCATTGTGAGTTGTATCGTTCTTCAGATCAAATCCTGATTCTTCGAGTCCCTTCTTTATCTTTGCAGCAGTAAGTTGCCCACCAGCCACTGCAGCCTCTACACCAAGACCATCGGTATCAATAGCCCAGAGGAAACATTCGATCTTGTTAGATGCAAGATCACTCTCTACTGTGTAGTAAGTAAGAGCGAAGTTGGTTGTAAAGAGCACCGGTGAATCTGCATTTGGTTCTCCTACCTTATACATACCCGGTTCAACCATTACAGGTGTTCTCGGATCAGTATATATGGTATCACGGATATGGATCTCAGGGAGCATTGCATATGCTTCTGTGCTATGGAGGATCATTATATCACCGTACTTGATGGTGAACACTGATGCAACCACGGTTTCCCAGTAAGATGCACTTACAGGATCATCATGTAGCATCCATGCTGTAAATGGAACTGCCATTAAAGGATATGCGATGTCACGGTCACCGTCAATACCAGCCCTGCGTACTTTGATAAAATTAGTGAAGGTCTGTTTGAGTTGTTTGCCGCTTGGGAAGGTACCTGGATCGAGTATGAGTTTCTCTGTACCCATCTCTGCAAATGTCTTTGCCATTGACTTGAGAAGGTCAAGATCATTTGGAGCAAAGAGTGTCACAGGCACATCATATTCAAGAGCAAGTTCTGCAACTTCCTTCCAGTTATCCTTGTTTGCAGCGTAGAGGAGTGGATTCTTGCCCTTTGAAGCTTCAAGACCTGCTTTGAGCACCTTTGGATCGAAGGAACAAAGAATCAGTGGTAGATCTGTTGTTTCAACAACCTTCTTTACTGCTGCCCCAAATTTTGCAGGATCATTGGATGTGCAGCGCACAGCTACCATATCTACAGCAAGGAAGTCACCTACATAGAACTTCTTGTAGTCCTGAATGTAGTTTACTCTCTCAACGAGATCCTTCTCATCCATTGTGTCCCATACATCATATGCAAACTGTGTCTGGTTGAAGAATGTCAGTTTGTGACGGTAAAGAACATCGTCTCCGCCGATCTTTGCGACTTTTTCACCGACACCAATCAAAACTTCCCTGATCTCAGGGGCCAGGAGTGCATCGAGCTCTTCGTACTTCTTCTTGAACTTAGGCTCTAGTATTGGCGTACAATCTGTGAGTTTATGCGACCTGTCAATAAGATGTGATGCAAAGGCCATACATGTCTGTTCACCACACTCGCCACAGTTAGTGCCTGGCAAAAACTTATAAGCTTCCAGTGGACTGTTAATTTTCATTTATCACACCTCCGCTCCGATCCAATTGCTAATGTCCATCTCTTCAGACTCGATGGAGCCGTAGAGTGTTTTTGTAATTTCTTTTAGCACCTGAACAGATGTTGGGTGCATCATCATGAACAAATCGTTACCTGCAAGTGCCAGCGAAAGACCAGTGACTATCTCCCAGATAGGTCCACGGTATTCCCTTGGTCCCCAGTCAGAGTCCTGATTAAGTGGGGATGATATCATCCATGCCTCACGAGCACCCCATGCATTTGTAGTACCGGATGACATTGGGAATGAGAGTTCGTCATCGCCCATAAGACCGGCAAGCCTTATGCGTTCCATGTTGCTGTAAGCATAGTCAAGACCATAACCAAGTGCTGCTGTTGTTGGATCCATTAGTATGCTGTCCCTTGGGACATTACACTGCTTCATGAGTTTCCTGTTAAGCTCCTTCTGAGCATTGATCTCAAGCTGTGTCCATGAAAGGACAGCATGCCCGTGATCTACGGCTGCTTTTGCTACTCTCTCATAGTCAAGGTTAAGGCTGGCAGATGCCAGAAGTACTCTCTCACCCTCTGCGACCTCTGCTGCCCTTTCAAGCACCTCAGGGTCCTTTCCAGGGTTTCCTGAACCACCGATAACAATAGGTACATCAACTGCCTGCAGAACATCTTCTACGACCTTTGCTGCTTCCTTTGCAGGAGTATCATGGATGAGTGGATCAGTTGATATCAAATGAATAGTTATCATGTCAGCATTGAACTCACGTACAGACTTCTTTGCCCATTCTGCCGGGTCGCTCATAACATCTTCATAGTTGCTCTTAACTGATTTTGCCATACCTATTGGCATGTCGAAGACATCCATAGTGAAGTAGTTCCTATGGGGCATCTCACTATCGAAGTAATAAGGAAGTGCGTTCTCACCACCAAGGGTTATTGTATTCTTTCTTGAACCGCCATCACCTGATGTTGCACCAAGTGTGACTTCCTGGATTGGAGTATTCCAGTTGTCGATCTTTGCGACTTCAAATTTGGAAGCAAGGAGTTCCTGTATCTTTGGAGAAGTAGGAAGTGTTTCTGGCTGGGGCATTTCACCCAGTCCAAAAGCAGATGCGAACAATTGTTCAGCAGGGAATCCAAGCATTCTGCCAATATTGGCCATATGCAGGGAAATTTGGGAAATCTCATTTCCCAGGGCATAGGCAAGTGCAGGATTTAGGCCTCCACCCCCACTAATATTGAGCTCGATGTCACCTTCAATGGTCACACCTTCCAGTGATTCCACATCGAGATCCTGCAACATATCACTAAGTTGCGATAATTTCATTTTCTTTGTCATGTGCATTCCACCATATGATAATATTTGTTACAAACCAAGTTTCTGAGCGATCTTCTCAATTTCCTGTACTGCAGCGGAATCATCCGGAAGATCAAATAAAGGTTCCCCGGCGAGATCTCTCTCGATTATCATCTCATCCACAGGGATCATTCCTATTAGTTCAAGGCCAAGTTCATTGGCAGTACTGGCAATCCTTTCACGGTTTGCATCTGTGACCTTGTTTGCGATAACATAGATATTGGAAACGTCTGTTTTCATTTCACCCACAAGTTCCCGGATACGCTCTGCAGTCCGCAGTCCCCTGCGTGAGCCATCGGTGACAACTATAAGTTCATCAACATTCGTGAATATCTTCCTGCTGAAATGTTCCAGCCCGGCTTCAGCATCAATGATGAGCACGTCATAATTTGTCACGAGCTTGTTCATGATACCACGAAGCAGGTTGTTTACATAGCAGTAGCATCCTGAACCTTCAGGTCTTCCCATGACCAGCAGATCGTATCCTGGCATCTCTTCAAGGATCTCATAGAGTTTGCCTTCCAAAATGGATTCCTTGCTCACATCAGGAGGAAGCTTATCACGCTCTTCATGCATGAATTCCTTAATATCGCCAATGCTTTTGTTTGTTTCACATCCCAATGTTTCAGGAAGGTTTGTGTCTGGATCCGCATCAATGGCAAGAACGACCTTATCACCTTTTGTAAGATGGCGAATGAGAAGACTGGTGGTTGCCGTCTTCCCTGTTCCGCCTTTACCAGTCACTGCAATAATCTTAGCCACAAAAGACCACTTTAGTCCTGTTTCTTGATAATGACTTTGTCGATACTGACCTTTGCGTTCTTCAGGACGATCTTTACACCGCCAGAACCACCGCCACTCATCATTGGCATAGATGGCATGAAGTTTGCAGCCTGCATCATCTGTGGAGCAGCAAAACCTGCCTGTGGGGTTGATACTTCAGGTTCTTCTTCTTCCTCCTCTTCAGGTTCTTCCTCTACCCATCTTTCAAGAATTGGGTGATTCTTTTCCCTGAGGAAGGTTTTGAGACGGTCAATATCAATTGCTTCTTCTTCAGTTGGTATCTTGTCGCGGATATCCTCTGGTATGCTGTCAAATACCTTGTCCTTAAGCATCTTTGGCATCCATACGACCCTTTCCCAGCCACCATCAGCCTGAATGAACTTTGGTGAACGGAAGTAATTGATACCGATTCCAAGGAAACCACTAATCTGTTTACCTCCACCGGTCTGACCTGCCATGGTTGAGAACTGAAGCCCATTTGGTGCTGTGCCTGCAAAATCCCTGTCTACCCATCCAATACCATCAACTTCAGGGATGTAGAATCCTACAACCTCGAAGCATCCACAAGATGTGTGAGGGTATTCTAAGAATGAGTGAAGCTTTATACGATCGAATTCACCACTTGACAATTTCTTTGCAGCTTCATTGACACCGGTATATTCACCTGATTCTGCATCTATGGTTTCTCCTTTTGGAATTGCGAACTGCGGACCTTCCGGATCTACTTTTGCTGCTGCCCTGCCGTCGAACCAGTTGATTGCGCCACAAAGTGCAATTCTGTCAGGTGTAATAACACATACATTGGTAGGAGCGAACGATTGACACAGGGTACATCCATAGAATGTATCGACATCTTCATCGTGAAGGTCACGGGTCCTATCATCTCTTGCCTTATAGACCTCTCTTACACTCTCGATCTCCTTTTCGATCTCGGCCATATCTGTAATATAGATGGCTTCCACAGCCTCTATGAATGGGAGCTCATTTTTAAAGAGCATCATTATTGCCTTTGCAACTGACTCAAAGGATGTCATTCCTTTTTCAACTGCATCTTTACTGACCCTAAGCCAGATATCGTCTCTCTGGTTCAGGTGCATAAATCCCTGTATGTAATTCTGGAATTCGTGGTTCCTTCTTTCTACAATGGACTCAAGATCAGGTTCTACAAGTTCTCCTGCGATCTTATAGATCATTGCAAAAGGATGTCTTGAGCCTTGTTCCATGTCTGAAAGATCAGGACCGATAAGTGTGAACTTGCCATCTTCCACATCGTCCATTTCTGCTGACCTCACAAGTTCAAAGCCTTTTGACTTTGGACCTGCAAGTTCTGCATACATACCATCTTTTCTAACTCTCTCTCCTTCAAACATAGGAGATATTTCAAAAGGGTATTCATCTGCCATAATTAGTTCTCCGTGTAGTCACCAATAAAATCATAGATTTTCAATAAATTCATCAAGCGCCTCAAGGTGTACTTCAGGTTTAAGGTTCCCAAAGGACAATGTAGCATTCTGCATAAAATGTCTTTCGATAGCAATGGTTTTCAGGTCAGTAAAATTCTTAAGACCTGAAAGCACCTGATCAAGATAATACTTCTTGTGGCCTAGGAAAAGTATCGTGTCATATGATCCCTGACCATCCAGACCACTCCATTTTTCATCCCCGAGAAAATGACCAAGTGAATGGACATTGATGTATTTTGCATCTATATCCTTATCGACCAGTGCTGTGATTGAATGTCCGGTAGCAGCTACCGGAATTCCTTTCTTTGCTATAGCAATTGTTTTCTCTACAAGAGAATGATCGCTATTTAGTATTTCAGATCCAATTACCAAAAGTGGCCTCTTAGCTTTTACAATCATCTTTCCTGCCACATTTGGATTTACAGGTTTTGCCGTTTTTCGACCCCATGTAGTGTAAATTTGTGTATTCTTGGTCGTGTCTACCATTTAACATTCCCCCTTGCAGAGTCTCTTTACGTTTGTAGGCTGGGCGGAAACATCTGATTTCATCGTCGGTCCGGAAAGGATCTTTTTACGTTTCCAGTCGATCTCCCATCCATGATCCTTTTCAAGTATCTTGAGGAGCTCCTCACGCTTTGCAAGCGGAAGGTCAGTCTCGGTTCTTACGAACTTGTACCAGTCCTCAGGCATATGGCCAAGATATTTCTTGCTCAGTTCCATATAATGAGTGAGCTTGATCATTCTTCCCATGTTGTTGTCAGATGGACGTATACAATTCTTTGCCAGCATAGGGAGAAGTTCTTCGATGGTTTCTGCAGTTGTTAGCAGGAATTCCGGAGAACTAGGGATTGGCATTTCAGAACCGTTCCTTGCATCATAGACCTTCCAGTCCTCTTCTTGGTATGGCTTACCAATGAGTGCTCTTCTGTACTTTGAACCATGTGGTCCTACAACTACAGGGATACCCAGTCTGTTACATCCGGTGGCAATGGAAGAGGCTTTCTGAGAGTATGCGCCCCATGCAACACCTACTGCACCAACACGATTTGTAATGTAATCAGCAATTTCCTCATAGTTACCAGAGATCTTCCTCTGTGCAAATATAGCAGCTACTTTAATAGCAGTTCCTGTGATATGTGCGTTGGAAACACATGAACCTACATTAATGAGGTTACCAGCAAGGAATTTTGCAGGATATTTCTCATAAAGGGTTTCACCATTTTCGTTCTTGTACATGCCAAGGTCCATTGCAGAACATCCTGACATTAGTACTATGTAATTCCTCTTAAGCATCTCATCTGCAACAGTGTACAGATCCTTTGTGCCATCCGGATAGTTGGAACATCCAACCATTGCAACGATACCAGGCGTTGTTCCAAGAACAAGGTTGACACCTTCTTCACGGATCTCAGGGTCACTTATCTGTCCTCTGCCGGCACGCATGAATCCCCTTTCCTCACGGATGAGTTTCTGGGATGCACCCTCTATCATATTAAGAATAGGGATCTCCTTTGGACATGCCTGGTCACACCTTCCACATGCAATACATTTGTCATGCAGATACTCGAAATTGCTGAAATCCTTACCCTCTCCTGCCTTCATAGCTGCCATTATTGGAAGGTTGTCAGGACAGTCCATTTCACATGCACCACACTGGACACATTTTGCTGAAAGTTCCTGAAGCTCCTCTTCAGTTGGCAGGGCTGTAATGCCCATTTCATCCCTTATTTTAGACATTTTGATAGCAAGTTCTACTGAAACGTTAGCCAGTAGGTCGAAATCAAGAATAAGAGCTCCGGGTTCCTTGAATGTTGAAAGCTCTTCGATTATGACTGTTGCATTGTCTTTTGATCTGTTTGGAAGGCCATACATTATCTTATCATTTGTAGTTATTACAGGTATTGAGAGCTTTTTTGCTTCATCAAGTACATCAGCTCTGACACATTGTTCATCAACAACAATTACATCAGGAACACCTGAACGTATCATTTTGAGTTCTTTTGCCAGACTACCGATGATCTTTGCTTGTGGTTTTCCACCATGTTCCATCTGGTAACGTGTCATATCGATTGCAGTACAGCACAGACCGGCAAGCTCCATCTTATCTTCCAGATTATGGTCCTGTATGTAATCCATAATGTTAGTTACACCTGCAACATTGTGCCCGATAACAAGTAGCACAGGTTTTGTTGAGTCTATGCAACCCATTCCAATTTCTGCAAGTGGCGCTTCTGGGTCTGATTTTGGCATTCCCATGCATGATATCTGAGCGATATCAGATACTTCCATTCCAACGTGGTCAAGCATTCCGCCATGCATTGCCTTTGATTCAAAGTCAATTGCCGCACCTTCCTGTCCCACATGGATCGTTGCGAGTAGCTGAGTGAGCTGTTCCTCTACATAGTCCATTACTTCTTCCAGATCACCAAGTGTCTCAGGTGCTATACCAGTTACTGCCTGGGTGTTTGGAGCTAGCAGATTTGAAGGTCCGACATTAATGAGATGGTCACGGCCATGGAGATCTATAAGATGATGTAGCATGTGACGTCCGTGTCCTGCATGTGCTGCTGCACCAGTGATAACCCTAAGCAAGAATTCACGAGCTTGGTGGGCTTCCATATTAATACCACAAGCGCCTTCTTTGTTGCTTCCAAGATCACATTTACCAAAAGTACAATAACAGCACTGGTCACAGGCAGGAGTGTATACTGGTTGATAACGTGAAAGAAGTTTATAATCCCAGTCTCTTAGATCTGAGATACCTGGTTTTGGAGTCGGACCTGCTTCAAGTCCCTCTTTTTCTGCAGTTTTCTCGATGGCACCTACTATCTTGCCAATTGTGATCTGAACATTTTCCAGTTCGTCAATAGAAAATTGCCCCGCTGATATATCGTTGCTCATTTTGTTTTGTCCTCCTTTATGGGTGTAATAGTGCTACGAAAAAATGTCGTATGACTGATTATTATGTTTACATTTTTTAGGAATATGTTTGAAACTGTTGTTTGGATACTCTAATTACATCACCCTATATAAAAAAGTTCCCCGTATCTATCATGTTTGTTCATGATAAATTATAATGTTTCACATAAATAATCAGTCTGAAGAATATATTCGGGCATATGAGTAATAATTGACAAAAATATACGATTTATATATATAAACTTTCCGATATGCATCATGATAGTTCTCACAATATTCACTTCATATTTCATATTTATCAGAAATTGTTTTATTAGATGCCTGTTTACCATAGAGAATCATTAATTATATTATGGTGAATGATTTGGACAAAAAATGCTGGATATGTGGCAAAGAAGAAATCATGTCTTTTAAATGCCGCCTTTGTGGAAAAAATTTTTGTTCGATGCACAGGCTCCCTGAGCAGCATGCGTGCGTGGGACTTGAAAATCTCAAACATAACAGGCAGTATAACGCTAGTTCGGGATACAGGGATAGTGGAACTGAGGATGTATTTAAGGATGCTTTGAAGAACACTGCAAAATATGCCGCAAAAAGTGCTGTAAAAGGCGTAGGCCGAAATATTAGCTATTCCATGAAAAGCAGCCCTGCAATGGCAATCATTTATCTTTGCATATTTTCTTTTATTTTGCAGATAATGATACCAGGCTTTCAAGAGGCTTTCCAGCTGGTTCCCGCTTTAATATTTGCACGCCCATGGACATTAGTAACCCATATGTTCATCCACGCAGGTTTCACACATATTTTTTTCAATATGCTGGTACTCTTTTTCTTTGGTCCCGAACTGGAAAGAAGGGCGGGAAAAAAAATATTCTTATATGTATACTTCACAGCAGGCCTTGTTGCTGCCATAGCTTATTCTGTAACAAGTAAATCCCCATATATCCCTGTTGTAGGTGCCAGTGGGGCTATAATGGGCATATTTGCAGCACTTGCGATAATCGCACCTGATATCAAGGTATATGTCTACTTTATTCCAATGAAGATCACCCATGCTTTGATCCTTTTCGCATTGCTTGATTTTGCCCTGTTGGGTGCTGATGACATGATAGCTCACTCTGCGCACCTGAGTGGAATTTTCGTTGGTCTGCTTATGGGCATGCGAATTAAACGTGCTCAGAAAAAATATAACTCATATGGTAATAATTATTACAGAAGGTGATCTTGCTGGTAGAAACCCCAAATCACCTTGCAAGACTTTTTCCAAGACCTGAAGAAAATGAAATGATCCCAATCCAGTTCATTGATATGCAGGAGAAACTTGTGGGCTGGTCTCCGCAACTCAAACACTCGGTTTACGTTGATGATTTTAAAGACACTGAGAAACTCAAAAGAGTACGGGAAGTAACTCTTCTGAAAGTCTACAACTGGATACTTGATGGAGAAAGTCTGATAGAACTTTCGGATATGGAAAAAGACCAGTTTGAAGAAATAATGGATACGTTTATAAAACATGGTGGAGAAATTCTTTTCACAAGAAAATGGATTCGGGGGAGACTTGTAAACTATTTCATGTTGGATACAAATTCAATATCAAAGACAATTATAACAAAAAGATCGCTAGACGAAATACTGGGACACTGATCATATGGAAAATACGGCCTTAATAGATTCTATGCTACTTGCTAGCATCAGGATAGCGTATTTTTAGTATGTGGTCTTAAATTAAGCATAGATCAATATATAGTGAGGCACCATGGCTAACGTGAAAACCGGACTGAATTCTATTGTCAAATATCTTAGTACTAAAAAAGAAACGGGAAGAAGAAGCATTGGTCTTCTCGTAGATGGTCCCAATGTATTGCGCAAGGAATTTAATGTTAACCTCGAAGAGATCAGGGATGTCCTGAAAGAATACGGCAATGTCAAGATTGGAAGGGTGTTCCTGAACCAGTATGCATCTGATAAACTTGTAGAAGCTATTGAGAATAATGGATTTGAACCCATCATATGCTCCAGTGATGTCGATGTAAGGCTTGCTGTGGAAGGAATGGAAATTGTTTACAATCCAACGATCGATACTATGGCACTTGTCACAAGGGATGCAGATTTCAAACCACTACTGAATAAAGCAAATGAACATGGTAAAGAAACTATCATCTTTGGTGTCGAACCTGGTTTTTCAACAGCCTTGAGAAACTCTGCGGATTATGTCATCCTACTTGAAAAAGATGAAATGAATTACAATGACGATGAACATCCATATGAAAATGATGGCAAAAATGATGATTTTGTGCCCAGTTCCCAAAATGAAAAAGAAACAAAATAGATCATTAATGCTTCTTTGTTTTAATTATCATCGATTCAAGTTTCGATGCTGAGATACCATGTTTTATATCTGTACAGTTTTTTATCCTATCAAGAAGTGTAGTAAGTTCTTCTTTTGAAAGATCATATCCCATATTGCCTACTATCCCTTTTAGGGCTTTCATACCTGTATGTTTACCAACAATAAGATGGCGCTTACCACCAACCATTTCCGGGCTGAATAGCTCATATGTGCGTGGTTCTTCAAGGATTGCACATACATGGATACCTGATTCATGAGAAAAAGCATGCTTTCCGACAATTGCCTTTGTTACTGCGGTTTCAAGCCCCGAATATTCTTTTACAAGTCCAGAAAGTTCGGTCAGTTGTGTGGTATCATACCTGTCTATACCATATTGTATCCTCAGTGAAACAAGTAACTCTTCAAGCGCAGCATTACCTGCACGCTCTCCTATACCATTAACAGTAGTATGGAGCTGTTTAGCTCCAGCCTCGGCAGCAGCAAGGGTATTTGCCGTTGCAAGACCAAGGTCATTATGACAATGGATACAAATAGGAGTCTTTACTGCCTTTTTGATCTCACTGATAAGATAATGAGTTGTACTTGGGGTCAGAATGCCTATAGTGTCAGCAATACTAACATAATCAACCTTGTATTCCTCAGCAGCTTTAAAAGCAGTTTTCAGCACATCTAACTCAGTTCTGCTGCCGTCTTCTGCTGCAAACCTGACACCTACTCCATGGTCCTTTGCATACTCAACAGCCTCCATGGCACAGGAAAACATCTCTTCACAACTCTTGTGATATTTATACTTAAGATGCATATCTGACATTGCAATGAATATACTGACAAAGTCAACATCACAATCAACAGCTACTTCGACATCACTCAATTTTGATCTGGAAAGGCAACATGTTCGTGCATTGAGTCCCATTTTAGCAATTTCTTTAACCGTTTCCTTTTCAGAAGCAGAAACTACCGGAAACCCAGTTTCAATTATATCCACGTGAACTGAGTCCAGTTTCCTCGCAAGAGCAATTTTTTCTTCCCCTGTAAAGACCACTCCAGGTGTTTGCTCACCATCCCGCAGTGTCACATCACAAATCTCAACATCAAGAGCTGGCAAGTTCAAATAATCGATAAGCTTGTTTCTTGAGTAATCTTTATTTTCTGACATATATCGACTCCTGTGATTACTGGTCAATTTCTATTTCCAATATAATAACATTTAGGTATTTTAAGATAGTTTCGATTTTTTTTCTGCATATTCCAAGACTGGTGAAGTTGCGCCATTTTCAGGCAAGTTTCGTCTCTACTTTCTCATAGAATCCGTTTATAGAACTGCTTACAAATCTTGCAGGGTTCTCAGCCTTTGTTATTGTGACAACATCATTTTCTTTCATATTATAGGAATGCTGACCATCTATGACAATTGCAGCTTCTTTTTCTGGAACTATCATTTCCACTTTCAGAGTACTGTCTCCAGGAACGATCCATGGTCTTGAAGAAAGCTTAAAAGGCGCCAGCGGAACTATGATCGATGCATCCACCCGGGGATCGACTATCGGCCCACCTGCACTCATAGCATATGCAGTAGACCCTGTGGGAGTTGCAAGTACAACACCATCAGCCCTCACGTCCTCTATTTGTGAATCATCAATGGATATCCTGTAAGTAAGTATCTTTGCAGGTCTTGCCGTTATTAGAACTATCTCATTAGTTGCATCATACAGTCTCTCCCCGTTCAGGCACATACTGAGTCTGGAGCGCTCGGTATATGTGAAACCTTTCAGCACATCCTCAATATCCTTTATGGCATCTTCCGGTGGTACATCGACAAGAAAACCAAGAGTACCCATATTGATTCCAAGCACTGGCAAAGGATCTTTCATCTTTGAAATATTCCTAAGTACCGTACCGTCACCCCCTACCGAAATGATTAACTCCACACCAGATTCACGCATTTTTCCAACCGGGAGCAGATTATTTGTAATACCAAGATGATCCCCCGTCTTGGGTGAAAGGTAAATTTCCACTTTTTGTTCAAAGGTATCATAGATATTTCGGACCATATCAAGGGCATCTTGCTGATCATATCGTGATACAATTCCGATCTTACTGATTGTCATGTATTACTCCCATAGAACACTTTAAGATTTTTTCATGTGCCTTCCCGTTGGATGCAATTACCCTAACCTTGCTTATTAGTTTGTTTTCCAGCTTTAAAGATTCACCGCATCCATTGGTAATAATGCCTCCTGCTTCATTAATAATGAGCTTGCCTGCAGCTACATCAGTCATGCGCATTGTTCCCCTGACATCTGCAAAAGCATCGATCATGCCTGAAGCTACATAGCACAATTCAAGTGCAACACTACCAAGGTTTCTTACCCTTCTGACATTTGAAGAGAGAATTGCAGTTTCTTTTGTGTTGGACCTATGGCCATAAATACTCATGCAGAATCTACTGAGTTCAGAATTTCCGGATGGTTTTATCTTTGTGCCATTAAGATAAGCACCTTCCCCAGCCTCTGCATAGAATGTATCCCCGTTTGCCAGATTTTTTACATACCCAAAACAAAGGTCATTCAAATCAGTTCTTGCAATGGCGATTGAAAGACTGTAAAATGGTATTCCTGAACATGCGTTATATGTCCCGTCAATTGGATCAATTATGAGCGTATAAGCAGGAGATGTTCCAAATATATTTTCTCCGGCTTCCTCACTGATGATCCTGAAAGGAGTTTTCTCCTTTTCAATTAACGCAAAAATAGCTTTTTCAGAAATATCATCTATTAATGAAGTTGCTGTTCCATCCGCACCAATATAAAGGACCTTGCCGGCATCTGCTGTGCCAACAAGATCTTTAATTGCCTCATGCACCACATCAGCAATTCTCTCACTAAGCTCCAGAAAATCACTTGTGCACTGCATGAGATTTGAGTTCTTATTAAAGTCCTATTGCCTTGTTGGTCTTTGCCATGGACTTTGCACCATCGGTTTCAAGTTCCATCATGGCGCGGATCGCATCAATATTCTCTGGAATGACAATGGATTCCTGGTGGATTGCCTGGAAGAAGTAAAGCTCTTCTTCATACATTGTAACAGAGTCCTCCCATATGCAGTTCTCCCACATGTCGCCTCTTGGGCGCCCGAGGTCTCTTCCAAGCTCCATTATTTCTGCTGTAGAACTTATTCCCTGGCCGATCATCTTTATACGTGGCTGCTTTACAAACAGTGCCTTGACATCATCAGCAGTGCATTCCTTTTCCATTTCAATGTTGAGGGTATGCAAGTGCATCAGGGTTGTGGGCAGTTTCACTGCAGTTGATGCTATGTTGATATGTGGTAAAATGGACTTCAGATCAGGTCCGTGGTGGGAAGGCAGTTTAATTGGGTTTGGTACAATTGCATTGATAGGCCCTGTCTTAATATCATTTGGATCAGCAGCTCTTCTCATGAGCGTGACACGGACCTTCTTTACACCGTATTCCTGATCGAGTGGATAAATAACCCTGCACAGACCAGTTGTGTTACATGACACAACCCTCACAAAGTCCTTACCCAGCGCTTCAGCATAGTTTGCTTCTGCGTTGAATGAGCAACCTGCAAGTTCATGGTCTTCCCCGCCCTGCCAGATAGCCTTGACACCTGCTTTTTCGTAAAGTGCCTTGTTCTTCTCACCGATACCGCCTGGCGTACAGTCAACCACAAGATCAGCCTTTGCGACCATATCGTCTACTGTACCTGCAGCAGGGATACCTGCCTGTTTCATAGCATCGACCCTGTCAGCTAATGTATATACATCATATCCTTTATCGTGTGCAATAAATGCTTCATAGTTTGGTCTTGTTTTAGCAATACCGATTATTTCCATATCATCCTGCATGGTGACAGCATCAGAAACCCGTTTACCAATTGTACCATATCCGTTTATTGCAACTTTTACTTTTGACATTTTAACTCCATCCTAACATGTATTATGTATATATTCAACTTCAAATTATTAATAAATATGTAGCCTATAAAAAAATCATTTATGAATAATAATAGCTTCCCCGCTTCCAAAATCAATCTCTTTTATCGATCCCTTTACAGTCTCTTTTTCACCGAGTATCCCATATAGATCAACATTCTCCCCTTCAACGATCATCTTTGTAACGGATTCCATCACTATACTGCGAGTTTCACCGTTAATAAGAATAACTTTCAATTCACACATAGATATTCCTCCTATTCAAGTAACTTGGCCACTGAACTGCCTTTAGGTGCACCTATATCCTCTCCCACAGGATCACACTTCACCTTTAGTAAATATGCTATTGGTCTATAATTCTCTTCTGATAGAGTTTCGTAGTTTGCCATTCCTTTACTAATAACAAGTGATGCGTTCTCAAGTGCATCCTTAAGCTCTTGTGGTGCTTCCTCAAAGCGGATACCTATTGCATTGGAACCTGTAGTAAGCACACGGTCGACCTTTTCATCAATAGCAAACTCTTTGACATCTTCCATGGTAGCATCATTAAGTATTGGTGCACCTCTAACAACAAGGGTTATGTTCCCACCCATTTTTTTAATAATCTCGAACACAAGAGTATCTATTAGGATCTCACCGCAATTGTCAGCTAGATATACAACATTGCTGAGCTTATCCAGCATCTTGTCAGTATCGTCTATGTCCAGTCCGCGTGTAAAGTGTTCCTTGAAAGTCTCATGGAAAACATCAATAGGCACTTCAAGTCCCATGACGCCGTAATCAAAATAATTGCCAATCACAGCTGCAAGAACAGCACGTTTGAATGTGGCGATGTCGTCGCCATCTCCTTTAAAGACATGAGATCGTATGAGCGGCATGAACCTGGCTGCAGTCTGGTTATTCAGTTCTTTCATTTTCAGATAAGGATCATTATTATTTAATATCTCATAGGTTCTCCTGTGTATAGGTGTAGCCAGTTCTGCTGCAGGCATACCCGGCTTATAAAGAGAATTCAATACATCTATACCACCGATAATTGCTTTATGCATCAGCTCTTCATCATCAGTTGACAGTTCCGCTTCCAGGTGGACCCGGGATAGCAAACAGTATGAACATCTTGGGTGAACTTTCATTGGATAATTCCTCTGTGAATTGTCAGGTCTCTATGTTTACCATATGCAATAAGTTTAACTTTGATAATATCCGAAAACAAAATAAGCTTTGTGCGTATCTTTAAACTTGCTTTAGGATACGAAGATTATTATGAATAAAATACCTTGTTTCAATATAAAAAACCTTAAGCTGAAACCAGAACATGGGCGATACATTATCCTTGGCAGTATAGACGGTATACTTGCAATATTGGGTGTTGTGATCGGTACATCCCACGTTTCCACTGATCCTTCAATAGTTATGAATGCCGCTTTGGGCGGAGCTGTTGCCCTGGCACTTACCAATGGTGTTGGTTCATATCTTGCTGAAAGTGCCGTGGAATATGGGAATCTGGCAGAATTAGAAAAACCCCTGCTTCGCAGTCTTAATAGCACATCAATTGAGCAGGACGTAAAGAAAAAGATATGGAGTGACTCATTCTTCCACGGAGGCGCAAGTTTTTTCGGCTCACTTGTCCCTATACTTCCATTTATGCTTCTTGATGAAAACATGCTTGAAGCATCGATCATTTGCAGTATATCAGTCCTATCCATTCTTGGAGTATATTCCGGTAAACTGGCAAAACAGAGCATGATTAAGCATTCTGTGCGTATGGTTGGTCTTGGAATAATGATAGTTTTAGCCGTCACCATGCTTGGACTTGAGTGATATTTATTATATTGTATTCTATTATATTTTGTGAAAAATGCAGCTTAGAAATTAATTTCGGAACACTTATAAGTAATTAACTTTAGTACAATTATTTATCCGGGTAAAACCGAATAATTTGGTATATCTCACATTCCGCAGGTCGACAATAAAAGTTCATCATTTTGCTTGGTAATGATTTTGATTATATGCTCTGGAAAATATGTTCTGCTTGTTCAATAAGAATGCAACCAAAACAAGCTTTTCCTG
>JAVEPM010000107.1:0-7667 GCA_034008115.1 Methanolobus sp. | reverse complement strand
TTGATTCAAAAAGATAGGTAAACTGTAACATGACTCATTCAGATATTTCTATCAGTTTATGATGTTACCCACTCAAAACAGCGAAAGGCCATACAAATTCTCTAATAAACGGATAAACAGGCTTCTCTAAGAAGTGGAGGTAACATATTTACATCAATAATCTGAAATAAAAGGACTTCCAATATCATGGGATTCGGTTATTACAGATATACACTAGCTGTGGTATGTATCTGATTCAAGTGTATACTAAAAACTAAATATATATTTCTACACAGAAATGGTACCTTTTGGGATATGATTTATGGTTTTAGACTGGAAAAACAATCAAAACATTAACCCTTAAATCAAGTTATACTTTAAGTATTACAAAATTTACAAATAAGATTATTAGTAATATTAGTTTGACAAACTGTAAAAATGGTTTATAATATTATATATTATTGAATATATGTAAGGAATAATAAGATTCAAGTTTAGTAAAAACCAAGGCCGAGGGTGGAGTGCCTTTTTTTTGGTTTATCGCTGTTGGTATTTAGATACAGAAAGCTGATATCAATATTTCTTGCAAACATGGATTTGATAAATTGTTTAATATAGAGGTTTTGTATCCGGAGGATATCTTGAAGACCAATAAAAAAGCTAATTCACAATATTTTGAAATCTATAATGATATGAAAAAAAAAATCAGAATAGGTGAATTAACCCCAGGGCTGCAACTATACACTGAGCCAGAGTCTGATAGAAAAGATAGGGCGAGTAGGCCTATGGTAAAGCGGACTCTTCTTGCATTGGATAAAGAGACATTGTTGGTAAGATTTAAAGGTACAGGTACTATTTTAACCTATCCCATTGAGGTTACAAAACCAAAGACAACTCATAGCTCAATAGCGATGATAGTCCCTAGGTTAGATGATCCTTTCATTGGGCAAATCCTTACAGGTATCCAAGAGGTTCTTGAGAAAAAAAAAGGGTTTGCCCTTACCGTTAAAGCTACCAATGACAAAACTGAAAAAGAACGGGATATTATTGACTCACTACTTGAATGTTGGATTTCAGGTCCTATAGCTCATTCTACATCCGCTAAAATGTATAATCCTGTAATTATAACATTCATTGACAAAAACATACCGTTTGTAATGACAGAAAGATATTATAAATTTATAAAAACAAGTTTTGTAGAGATGGATAATTGTAAAGGAGCCAACAATGTGGTTAAGCATCCGTATGACAAAGGACACAGACATATTGGTTTGGTATCCAAACCAGCTTTGACTAAAACTTCAGAAAAAATAATGATTTTAGGCTTTTTTGAAGCAAGCAAAGACTTAGGTCTTCCTATATCACTACAAAATGAGATTCTCAACTTTGAAGATAAACGTTCATTGTATTTGAACGAACAGACACTATATGAAAAAGAATTGATTCATGATCGACTCTATGCCTATTTACAACAAACAGAAAAATTTACAGCCATAGTTGCTAATAATGACCTGATAGGTGTTTATATAATGCAAATACTTGAAGAAATAGGCAAAAATCATTGTGGGAAAATCTCATTAGTTGGATTCGATAATGTGATTTTTTATACTCAACTAAAATATCCTTTGTCCTCAGTTGAACAAATAATGATTCAATCAGAACTTACAATCCGGGGGGCTACTACAAATGTTACATAAAACTAGTGACAAAGATATAAACACAATAGTTATTGATCTTGACGGTGTTGTTTGGAAACTTAATGAATTGGTAACTGGCGCCGACAAAGCAATCCTCTCATTCAGAGAGTATGGATATAGGATTATTTTTTTGACGAACAATTCTAGCATGTCCAGAGCTCAGATTCTAGAAAAACTTATTACTATGGGTATAGTCGCTTCCATGGATGAAATTCTTTCATCAACCAGTACTACAGCTTTATTTATTGCTCAAAATAACCCCAACTCCAAAATTTTCGTTGTAGGAACGCAAGGACTTAAGGATGAGATGTTCAATGCTAACCTTATTGTTGTAGAAGATCCGGCTCAGGCAGAGTTTCTTGTAGCAGGATTTGATAATGAATTAAGCTATAAAAAACTGGAAGGGGCACTTATAGCCCATTTGAATGGAGCCCGTTTTATTGCCACAAACGACGATGGTATGCTTCCAACCGAAACGGGTTACCATCCTGGAGCAGGTGCGGTGATTGGAGCCATAAGTGGCATTATTAAAAAAGCACCTGAAGTTGTTGTAGGAAAACCAAATGAAAAAATTATTAGAGAGGTGCTGAAAGTAATGGATGTTGACCTGGAGAAAACTATCATCATAGGAGACTCAATAGAAACCGATATCCAATTAGCAAATAATTTACATATTTCCTCTGTATTAGTTTTAACAGGCAATACAAGAAGTAGATCTGAAGTTTTTAAAAGTAAATATATACCAAGCTATATTGTCGATTCAATAGCTGATGTTCCTAGTCTCATGTTAGATTTATCAATTGATGAAGCGATTATATAGTTCAGTAATATATATATTTATAAAAGGAGAATTGTTATGAAAATGAGAAAAAGCAAGAGCTTGTTGTCTGTGGTATTAGTGTTGATTATTTTGATTTTACCTGCAATGATTTTCGGAAGTGGTCAGGCAGAAAAAGTAAAAGCTTCACAAACTGATGTTGAAATCACTGAACCTGTCGAAATTACATTTTGGTATGCTGTTTCTGGAGCATTAGGTGATGCGGTCAAAGCTTTGGTAGTTGAATTTAATGAGTCACAGGATAAAATTACTATTATTCCTGAGTATGCTGGAGAGTATGTTCCTGCGATGAATAAGTTAAGATTAGCTATCCAAAGCAAATCGACTCCTACCATTGCTATGGCTTATGATGCTGGAAAAAGGACTTTGATTGATAGTAAGGCAACCGTCTCAATCGATAAACTGAAAGCACTATATCCTTCTGTAGGGATTAATTTCGATGATTTTATTGATTCTGCTGTTAATTATTTTGTATTTAATGATGAGCTCCATGCTCTTCCATTCTGTCTATCAAGTCCAATTCTGTATTACAACAAAGATTTGTTTGTAAAGGCCGGCCTTGACCCTAACAAACCACCCAAGACCTTTGAAGAGTTCTTAGTTATAGCTGAAAAATTAACTGACAAAACTTCAGCAAAGAAAAAAGTTGGAGCCAGCTGGGCTATAAGGTCTTGGTTGGTTGAAACAAGCGTTGCACTACAAAATGGCGAGTTCGTTAACAAGGGAAATGGCCGAAATGGTCTAGCAACTGAAGTGAATCTTACTGAGGCTCCCACATTGAACTTTATTGAGATGTGGGCTGAAATGAACAAAAAAGGGTATTATGTAAGCCCCGGAAGAAGCTGGGCAGATGCAAGAAATAATTTCACTTCAGAAGTTAGTGCTATGATGCTTCAGTCAACCGCTGGATTGGTAAGAACTATGGCGGATATTGATAATAGGTTTGAATTGGGGACAAGTGCTTTCCCAACTCCTGCAGGATCAGAAGGTGGAGTCGTGTATGGTGGTAATGGACTTTGGGTGATGGATGGGCATTCAAGTATTGAACAAAAAGCAGCGTTGATATTCTTTGATTGGTTGACCAAACCTGAGCAGCAAAAAACTCTCCATCTGAGTACCGGGTATTATCCCCTATCTCAGACGGCAATTGTTGAATTGGTTGAATCTGGATACTATGAAGAAAATCCCCATTTCTATACAGCCTTGGAGCAAGCTTTGAATTCAAAATCTAACGTTGCTACTGGTGGCGCTGCTATTGGGGTTCATACTGAAGTAAGGAATGTAGTAGAAAATGGTATCGAAGAGATTTTTTCAAGTAATAAAACAGTAAAATCTGTTATGGCAGATAAAAAGGCTGAGATTGAGGGTTTGTTGGCTGAATACAATATGATGTTCTAAAGTTCATCTAAGCCTACTTATTTCACTAGTAACTCAGAAGCTGAACCATTGGCTTCTGGGTTATCTATTTTGACCCTTATATTGGAATTTTTAACCAATGTTCACATCATATGAAGTTGTAAACATTGATTTTTACATGAATTTTGCAATTTTTGAATATCGAAATAGAAGATTAACCTATATTTCAAAGTTAAAGTTAACAAAAAGTCCTTACAAACTTTACAAATAAAAATAGTAGTAAAATTAGTTTGACATGCATTAAAAATGGTTTATACTATAACTGATGAATATTGGCACAATACATTTCTTTCTCATGAAAGATTGTAGATTTCAAGTTGTTGTATTTTTTGTTCAAGTGTTTTTATAAGAGGTTTATTACTAATGAAAGATCATAAAGATTAGAGTAACTAAATATCTCTGGAAAAAGTAAACCTGTTCGTCAAAGTTCAAGAAATCTAATTTCAAGATACAAATTGGTACTTCGCGGAGATGTTTTATTAGATTTAGCTTTTTAAATCGTAGTTAGAAATGTGTAAAAATATATTTCTTAACATAGTTAAATAAAAGGAGGTTCTTTACATGAGTAATTTACTTGTAAGAGAAAAAATAGGCTACAGTAACATATATAAATTATCTGGATATCTTTTCATCTTGCCAGCGTTATTTTTGTTTTGTGTTTTTGTAATTTATCCAGCAATTTCATCGTTATATCTAAGTTTTCGTATCATTAGTCCCTTTGGAGATCGAAGTATATTTATTGGTCTAAAAAACTATATTAATCTTTTTCAGTCTAATAATTATATTAATAGTCTTAAGGTAACAGGAATCTTTGTATTATATACTGTAATAATTGGTCTTCCGTTTTCTTTATTGATTTCAATGTTTTTGAATCTGCCTCTCAAGGGCATTTCTGGTTTTAGGACGATATTTTTCCTCCCTTTGGCTATCTCCCCTGTAATGGCCGGTGTCATTTGGATTTTTTTATTAAACCCAAATATAGGCTTGCTGAATCATCTGTTGAGTGTAATCGGTTTGGTTGGCCCCAGTTGGCGAACTGACCCAAACTGGGCTTTGCCTACTGTTATCATAGTCACAATCTGGAAGCAATTGGGTTTTAACATAATTATTTTCCTTGCTGCACTACAAAACGTTCCTTTGGAATTATATGAAGCTGCATCTATCGATGGAGCAAATTCATGGAGAAAATTTGTAAAAATTACCATTCCACTTATTTCTCCAACAATTTTATTTCTGACTATTACCTCTGTAATCCAATCATTTGAATCCTTTGGGGCTATTGACGTATTAACAAGCGGGGGCCCTGCTAACACAACTAATGTTCTTGTTTACGCCCTTTATAAAGATGCATTTGTGAATTTTCGAACCGGTTATGCTTCAGCACAAGCGTATATTATTTTTATGATTCTATTACTTATATCAGTATTTCAATTTAAATTTATGAATAAAAAGGTGCACTACCAATGAAGTTTAATCAAGAAAAAGCCATTAAATCTTTATGGGCATATCTTGCCCTGTGTTTGCTTTCGATAACAGTACTGCTTCCTACTTTATTTATGGTATTTGGTAGTTTCAAAATGCAATCTGAAGTCGTTTCTTTTCCTCCTAAACTTTTTCCTAAATCTTTTTTCTACTTGGAAAACTTCGTAAAAGCTTGGCATAAAGCTCCCTTTGGAATCTATTTGACAAATAGTGTTATTGTTGGGATATGCACACTTTTGGGTGTCCTGATAATCAATACCTTTGCAGCATATGCCTTTTCCCACATAAAACCTTGGGGATCAAAATTTATTTTTCTTTTATTTATGTCAGGTATGATTATCCCCCCCCAGGTCACAGTAGTTCCTCGTTATATGTTGATGCAAAGGTTTGGTCTAATTGATTCATATGCAGCATTGATTCTCCCTTTCCTTACTTACCCTATGGGTATCTTCCTGCTGTATCAGTTCTTTATGACGGTTCCCAAGGAGTTTGAAGAAGCTGCAAGGATTGATGGATGTGGGCCTTTTAGGTTCTTAGTTTCCATACTCATTCCAATTTCTCGTCCCACGATCAGTGCAATGTCGATTCTTACTTTTGTTAATTCATGGAATCGTTATATGTGGCCCTTGATCGTTACTAATAGCACCCGCATGAGAACGGCCCCTATTGGTATCAAGATGTTTTTGGATGAGACAGAGGGCTCTCATCTAGGGGTTATGATGGCAGGTGCAGTTATCGTAATAACGCCTGTAATAATAGTTTTTCTGCTTGGACAAAAGCATTTTGTCAAGGCTTTGGCGGGTGGGGGAGTAAAAGGATAAGAGCCTTTTATATAGAATATTAAAGGAGAATTTTATGAAATTTGGAATTAATGTTTTTCAAAGTGGTGCTAGGTACGGATATCTTGAAGGGACTGAAAAACCTATTGGTATAGCTTCATATCTTTCCTCAATAGAAAGTATTAGAAAATTAGGATTTACTCATTATGAAGTGCTGCTTGATCCTCTCATGAAAGCTCTCAATCGAGAAGAACGTTGTATTTTATTTGCTAAATTGGCTGAATTTAATAAAAATCATGATATGACAAGTTCAATTCATATGCCGTTTTGGTGGATTGACATTTCTGTTCCTGACAGTGCGATGCGAAACACAAGTGTCGAACAAATAATATCTTTGACAAAAGATACTCAGGTGATGGACCCAACTCACTATGTTGTTCATGCATTGCAACCAGTAACACCAGGAAGAATTGCAAAAGTAAGATTAGGTCAAGATTTGAAAGCGATGTTTATGCAGGAGTATTATGAAACAGTAAAGGAAAGCTTGCATGCAATTGCCACCAATGTAGAAGACTCAAAGAAAATTGCAATTGAAAATTTACAACAGGAATCTGATTACACCCAATTATGGAAATTAGCAGAAGAATTGGACCTTTCAATCAATTATGATTATGGGCATCAATTTCTTGCCGAACAAAATGTATATAACGGTTTTGATAAAATGTGGCCTAGAATCTCTTCAATTCATGCTCACAATATATACATAGAGAAGACGGGACATAAGGAAGCGTGCGTATTGAAAGACCATAAAGGGTTGGCAAATGGAATAATCAATACAAAAGAAATATTGGATTACTTGAAGAACAGGCATTATGAAGGTCTTTTTGTTGTTGAAGTAATGACCACTGAAGATGCTCGCAACTCATCAGATTTTTTAAAGAAACATGGATTTATACTATAAGCTTAGAAAAAATAAGTAACAATTGACTAGAGACTGTTTCAGCCTCGGCCTGTTAGACAGCTTGTGATATGCTTGAATGATGTCATTGAAGTTATTCTTCATAAAATAGGGTAGGTAAGGTCTTCCATCACTATCAAAGATTGAATTTGAATACTGTTAGAACTATCCCCTTGAGATATGGCTAGCTATGTTGTTTGTGAGTTTTTACTGGCAAAATTATTGCCTGTATTAATATTCATTTCATTGGTATGTACCATAGACCGGAATACTAAGAATACTTGCAAAGATTTTAGCACTACTGCTGCCTATGAGAAGTTCCAACCTTTACTTTCTCGCTAGTTGGCAGTGACTAGGTTTATGGTTATGAAGGTAATAAAGGAAATATCTTCTTTTGCTTTTGTGGCCTATTTTTTGTCTTTGGAGATGCTGTGGAACCTTACAAACAACCGCTGCCGGAGGGCATTACCCTCCGTGTCTACAACAATGAGGAGCTCATATTCTCCGATGGGGGGAGG
>JAVEPM010000106.1:0-7754 GCA_034008115.1 Methanolobus sp. | reverse complement strand
ACAAAGCATACGGCCGAAGCTTCATCCTGAATCCAGCATATGGATCGGGAGTAATAGCATTCAGGAACTTAGACGATGCCAGTAAGTATGCCTCGGCAGAATTTGCGGCCATAGGTGTCGATGAGCTTACAAAGAACATGTACGAGAAATTCCTAGCACTCAGACATCGCTTGCGTTGGCCGGGAATTGAAGATGTAAAATTCATAGCAGGAACTAACCCGGGAAGTATCGGTCACGCTTGGGTGAAGAAAATGTTCATAGACAAAGACTTCGAACCTGAAGAGCAAGAGGCTGATAAGTTTTGCTATGTTCCGGCAAAGTATACTGATAACCCAAACAAGAATGACAGCTATGAAGCGACACTGAACTCGCTCCCGGAGAAATTAAGGAAAGCATTCCGAGATGGAGACTGGGATATGTTCGAAGGACAATACTTCACGGAATGGGGAAGAGGATGGAATACTTGCAAGCCATTCAAGATACCGGCTCACTGGATGAGATTCATGTGGATGGACTACGGATATTCAGCACCGTCAGCTGTCCACTGGGCGGCTCTCGATGAGATAGGCAGACTGTTCATATACAGGGAGCTGTACGTTACAGGACACACGTACCGGGCTTTAGCACGAAAGATAGCAGATATGACACCAGACTGGGAGAAAGACGTGCTAGAGGGCAATATGGTGGCTGACCCGGCTATATTTGCAAAGAAGGGCGAAGATGTCGGAGAGAAAAGCGGTGCCGAACAGATTGAAGAGGAAACTGGTGGATGGCTAAGCTTCCGCAGGGGAAACAATGACCGTATCAATGGATGGGGAATTATGCGTGAATACATGAAGCCGTTCGAGATTGAAGGAGTCGTGACATCGAAGCTGATATACTTCGATGGCCTATGTCCGAATGCAATCCGAACCATCCCGGCATTGGTGTACGACTCAGTGAGAGTGGAAGACTGTGACAGCAAAGGTGAAGACCACTGTGGAGATGCAGACAGATATGGAATCATGGATGTGCATGAATTATTTAGTGAAAAGAAAATTGAGCCTCCGAAAGAAAAGGAAACGACAAGAGAAATTAAGAAGCGAGACCTGTTGCAAATCAAGAAGGAAAGAGAAGAAGAGCAAAACGATGTAGACTGGATGACAATGTAAAAGCATTATGTTATAATAAAGCCATGATAGAGAAACTAAAAAAACTATTCACAAAAGATAAGTCGATAGAGATTCAACTCATCGAAGTAATCAAGCGACAGCAAGAGTTCATTGATAGAAATATCAATGAGCGAGTTGTCTATGTTGATCCACAATCAGGATACACAAACGTGGAAAGATTCGATGATCCAAACGCCGGAAAGACTACAAAAGCTGAAGAAGAGGAAGACCTCTCGGAACCTGAAGACATGACAGCCGAAGACCTGAGAATTCACATGGAAAATATTCAGCAACAAGCTAATAGCGAGGAAGGCGAAAAATAAAATATGAAGAAAAAAGAACTAGACCAGCCTACAAAAAACGTCACACCTGAATCTCAGGCAACGAAAGATAGGCAAGCTATCGACCAACTCAAATCATATAAGAAACACTGGGAACCACGGTGGTATTTATCAATGGCATTCTATGAGGGTGTCCATTTTACATATCCGAAAAAAGACAACACCGGAAACTGGCAAAGAAAGAATGAGGTTGGAAAAAACAAAGTCATCCGAGAAATTCCAAAGGCCAAGAAGCAACTTGACTCAGTGCGAAACCTTATCATGAAGGTCAAGCAACGCCCGGTAGTATATCCTGACACTAACATCATCCTTGCTGATAATGTAGACTTAAGGATGCAGGAAAAAGAAAAGAGTGCGGCCGAACTGCAAGCTCGCTATGTTGATTACTACATGAACAAGGTGATGAAGCTGGCTAGGCACAAAAAGAAGCTTATCAGATACGCTGAGCTTTATCATGTCGCATATATCCAAATCCTAAATGACAACGGAAAGAAAGAGTTCGCAGTATACGATCCATTCGAAATTTCAGTATTCCCAACAATATCAAACATCAACGAATATCCAATCCTAGCCAAGCATGTATCTCACAGGATGGATGAACTGGTAGGAAATGACCTGTATGATCAGGAAGCAATCAGAAAGATTCAGCAAACAATGTCAGCTCAAGGAAGCGGTAAATATTCCGGATCAATCTACAAAGACTCGTACATGCGAGAAAGATATGGAAACGCTCCTGAAGACAACGTCCTTGTCGATGAGCTGTATCAAATCGTGAGAGTAAAAGTCGGAGAGGATGGCCAAGTAATTGATGACGAGGAAACATACGAGGCAGAATACAAAGAGTCAATCAAGAAATATGAAGGTCAAGTCCAAGAAGACGGTGTGACTCCTGTAGAGGTGCCTGAGATGGGAGAAATCAAAGAAGATGAAAGACTTCGTATCCGGGCATACATCGGAACGGAAAAGGTTCGAGATGAAATGACAAAACTTTCAAAATCTCCAATCTCAATGTTCTGCTGGGGTGATGAAGCATATTCAACAAGCTTCATGGAAGACCTGATGCCACTAAACAAATCATACGACATATTCATTTCAAAGCTTGAACATAAAGCTAAGAAACTCGACACCGGAAGAATCGTAATGCAGAAAGGCGAAGATGCAAAGGTGCTCACCACAAACGATGGTGAATTTATCCGTTACAAGAGATTTAAACCGGAAGTGATGGAAGAAGCCAGCGTACCGAATGCATTCATGAACGCCATCGAGCTGACAGAAAGAGATATGAAAGAGCAAGGCGTGTCAATGACAAGTGCGGCCGGATTGCCAACAGGCGTGGAAGCGTGGAGAGCTATTGAGTCTTTGAAAGAGGCTGACTTCGGAAGTATCGGAGTACAGCTTGATAACTTAAATGAGTGCCTCACCGACCTCACTGAAAAGCTGACTGAAATGCTTGCATACGATATGACTGACATCGAGAAAGTCATCATGAATGATGAAAACGGACAGCCGAAAGCATATCGTGTAATCGGAAAGCGTGGTGCTGAAATCTTAAAGCAAGGCGGTGGAAATATGTCTGAAGATGTAATCGTAATAGATCCAAACCGTACCACGATGGTCGAAATCGAAAGCGATATGACATGGACGAAAGAGGGTCAAAGATACTTCGTGCTTGACCTCGTCAAAGAGGGAATCTTGCCGAAGGAAACAGCACTCGAGACGCTCAAGTTTGGAAACACGAAAGATGTGGTGGCCAAACTTATCCAAGAGTCAACATATGGCAAGTCACTGATAGATGCTCCTGACTTCAAAGTGTTGCCAGTAGAATTGCAAAAGCAAATTTTAACAATATTATCAAACGGTGCTCCAACAGGGCAGTCACAAATACCGGAAATCGGTGGCGGTGCTCCTCCTGCTGAAGTAGTCGAACAATAAAAATATGAATATGTACGAAGCAGGAAGAAAAATGAATGAAGAGATGTCAATCGAATCTCCATCAAAAAAAGATATGTTTTATCCGCATCTTGATTTGGACAGCAAACAGCTCCCGGAAATCAAGGACTGGAAAGTCGGTCAAAAATACAGACTGATCATTGAGGTCAAAGCAACAAGAAAAGCGATGAATGAAAGAGAGGGTAAAGAAGCCAAGGAAGATATGTGCTTCGAAATCCACAAAATCGGAGTTGGAGAAAAGGAAATGTCCAGCGAGGAAAAGACTGACAAGATGGTGGAAAAAATGTATCCAAAAAAAGAGGAAAAATAATAGAGGTTTGACACTCATTCGTATATTATTGTATAATATAAATAATTAATAACACGAACAAGTCCGAGCTGGACTCTTCTCTCTTTGAGGAAGAACAATCCAGAGCAGACACTCGCAAAATGTTATGAAAGAAGAAAAGAAATATTCCAAGTGGGAATATGAAGAGCAGGAGGAAGAGGAACAACCCGACACTAACCCTGACGGAACTCCAAAAGATCCAAATGCCGAGGAAGAGGAACCGAATAAAAACCTCGAGGATGATTACTCAGATGACACACCGGTAAAAGTTAAAATCGATGGCAAAATCGTAGAGATGACTGCCGGAGAGCTTGCATCGGGGTACATGAGACAATCAGACTATACTCGCAAGTCTCAGGAAGTTTCGGAAATGCGAAAGCAAATCCAAAACGCATCTCCAACTGAAAAGAAGGAAGTGACTGAGAAAGCCCAAGAGATTATCGATAACCCCGGTAATTTCTCAAAGGAAGACGTTGACACTGCAAGGACTCTCCTGCAAATCGTCAAGGGTACCGGTCTTGCAAAAGAATTCGGTCTCATGACAAAAGAAGAGTTTGAATTAGAAAAGCAGAAAGAAAAACAAGTAGCTGAATTTGGTAATAAGATAGACTCTGCCAAAACCGAGGTAGTTAAGATGAAAGGAATGCCAGCATTCAATGAAGAAGAGATAATCGACTTCATGCAGGAATCCGGGATTCACGATCCGTTGGCCGCATACCTGCGAAAGCATGATGCCCAATACCGTGACTTCATCATCAAACAGGCCAAGGGTGACACCTCGTATAAAAGCGATAAAGGTGGCAAAAAGATAGAGCCTAACGAAAAGCCTCTCAACGTCAGAACCGAAGAAGGACACCGATCCTTCCTTGCGGATGAAATTGCAAAATTGAAATCATAAAAAATTTAACTAAGTTTCGGGAAGGGAGACTCTCAAGCCAATATGGCATTAGCACCATCAGATGTCTTGAATCTTCTTCAAAAGTCTATTGACAAGAAGATTGCAGACAATGTGCCGCAAGTGACTCCATTGCTCACGCTCTTAAAGAGAAATTCTGGAGTTGAAATCCTAGCCAACAACACGTTCTACGTGACTGAATGGGTAGGTCAGTTCTCAAATGTTGGACAGTTCGCAACTGGTTCTCAATTAACCGGTGGTAAAGCAGATACTGCACAAATCACCGTTTCTGCGAAAGACCTTTATGCAGATGTTCAAGTTCATGAGAAAACTGTTGAATCGATGGCAAAAGTTTCTGAAGGAGCTCTCATCGACTTCACGAAGGGATACACTGATCGCATGGAAGTTGCCATCGGTCGTGAAATGAATCGTACCTTCAATGGTAACGCCGCAGGTAAAATTGCACGTGCCAACGGTTCTAGTGCTGGTGGAACATCCATCACTGTTCAGGCTCTCGATGCTGATACGTCAGATATCGATCCAACAGCTTACATTGAAATAGGTGACTATATCAAAGTAGGTTCTGCGGCCGTTAAGAAAGTTACCGCAAAAGCTGGAAATGTGTTGACTCTTTCAGGTTCCATTGCATGGGCTGATGAGGCGGCTATTTACAAGGCTTCTGCTGACGGTGCCGCCGCTACTGAAATGCAAGGATTGAAAGGTTTGATTGTGAACACCGGAACAGTTCAGAATGTGAACGTTGCTAACTACGCTAACCTTCAGGCTTACGTAGACTCAAATTCACAAAGCATTGCCTCTCATGGTGAAGCTCCTATGCAGAAAGCATATCTGAAGACTGTTTCTCACAGAACTGGAAAATTGCTCGGTATTGCAAACTTGACCGTGTTCAACGCATGGGCTAGCAAGTTGACTGCTCTTAAACAAACTGCCAACACTTCTGAAATTATCAAAGGTGGATTCCAATTGAGCGGAGACGTTCAAATGCCATTCTTGGATTTCATGGGTGGTCAGATTTACATGGACATCGATGCATGGACGAATCATTTCTTCGCCCTAGATCCTAGCTCTATGACAATCGGAGACTTGGGTGGTGGAGTTAAATTCTCTGTCGCTCCGGATGGTAAAGGTGTTTGGGCTCGTGTAACTGGTTACACTCCTCAATATGAAGCGACTCTTCGCTTCTACGGTGAGTTGATCATGAAACGACCAAAAGCAAACGCTGTCTGTTCAGCCTTGACTGCCTAGTCAGTTTCAAAAGACTCCCCGACTTCACCCTCGGGGAGTTCTTGAAGCCAATTAGCACTCTGCCCACTTCATTGTGGGCATTTTGTTTTTGTGATATAATAATCGTATGATTGTAGCCAACAAAAAAATGAAGGACGTTGAAGAGTTCATGAAAAAACTCGACAACGATGTCAGAGAAAGGAAGGTCACTGATTTCAGAATGGCTCGACTTCAAAATGAAATCCGACAGATGTCACGTGACAGGATGTCCGTGCAAAGAAGCGGAAACACGAAACGTATAGAGCGTTTTAATAATTTATTCATATTTAAGCTTGCCGAATTGTCCAAGCTACTGCAAACTCACGGATTCTCAAATCGTGATGAAATAGCAACGATGGTTCGAAAAATAAAAGCTCAATAAAAACTATGGAAGGACAAAAATTGAGAATCGCAATGATTAACAATACGAGAGAGGAAAACCCATCGTATGTTATGAGAAACAAGCTCGTAGCTCAACAGCTTGAAGCACTAGGACACAAAGTATTCTGTAAGACTGTGGCCTATGACTTTGACCATGATGACTACGATGTTTTTATATTCAATCGATTTTATGAAGGCACACTTCTCAAACACATCACATTCCTGAAGAGTATCGGAAAGACGATCATCTATGAAACAGACGACAACTACGAGGCAATCGATGAAAACAATCCATTCATGAAGATAAAGGACTTCGGAGTGTTATCATCCCGGGAACTGATAAAGATTGCAGATGGTGTGACAGTAAGCACACCGGAACTTAAAGCTGAGATATACAATATGTTCCCGAAAGCAAAAGTATACACCGTTCCAAATGCATTGGACTTCTCAATGTATAAGAAACGCAAAGGTGGAAACAAGAAGCTCCGCATAGGCTTTCAAGGATCCAATGTCCACGTGCAAGACCTGCTGATCGTAATCGATGCCGTAGCGGAATTGCAGGAAAAATACGGATTCAAATTCTATGTGTTCGGAATTGATGACGAATCACTCAAGAAGCTGAATAAGTTCTGTCTAGAATACAAAAAGGAAAAATGGAAGTGGATGATGGACTTCCCGGAACTGTATGCAAGGCTTCAAAAAATGGAATACAAGCACATTCCATCCGTCTCATACGATGAGTATCGTGACAAGCTGGCCGAACTCAATCTAGACATAGGAATCGCACCGCTGACAGATACTCGATTCAATCGTTCAAAGTCCTGCTTGAAATTCTATGAATATGCGGCCGTGGGAACTGTTACGCTGGCATCAAATGTCATTCCGTACAGCGTGGAAATGGATAAGGAAGACTTGGTAAAGAACCGGCACGATAAATGGGTGTCGAAACTTCGCAAACTCATTGTAGACGAAACATATCGCCAAGAAAGACTCTATGCTCAGGAAGCGTGGGTCAATGAAATGCGTGATATTAAAAAAGTCGCAAAACAGTGGGAGGAAACTATAATCAGCATAATCAAAAACAAATAGTATGAAAAAGATATTACTTGTGGCCGAATTTGTCGGCCGAGAGGGTCATGAATTAACAGACGAGAAAATGCAGGTATTCGTCAGACGATTCAGTGACGAAAATGAAATCCATGTATATTGCAAGGAGTTTTTATTGAATGAATCCGGAGACTACATCCGAGCGAAAGGTGTTCAGATTCATACCGCAGAAAATGGAAGCATTATCTACGCACCAAAGGAATATGACAATGTGGTAGCACTTGATGACTGGGCAAATCAAAACATTGCGATGTTCACAGCACAGGTCACCGAAAGGCACGTGCAAAACGATTTTACAGCACAGAATGAAGCTGGAG
>JAVEPM010000105.1:0-7792 GCA_034008115.1 Methanolobus sp. | reverse complement strand
TTTATGCAGAATTTTGAATGGATCAGGTACATGTGAGTGGTCTGTGCATTATTTTTAAAAATAAATTTGGACAAAAGGAAGAAAGATGGATGTGTTCATTCGGAACTACACCTAATCGGAACTACTGGAAAATGAACCATTTAAATAAAGCTGGACACCATATCTTATTTATTCTTTAGAATAAAATAGATAGATATAAATCACAACCATACTATTGATTCATAATAATTGTAGGGATGAAAATAATGGATGAAGTACAGATCAAAGTAGAGAAAGCACACCCAAATGATTTTGGAAGGGGAATTATCCGTCTGGACCCTACTACACTCTTAAGCCTCCAACTCTCGCCTGGCGACATTGTTGAGATCGAGGGAAAGAGAAAGACCGTAGCCAAGGTATGGAGAGCTGAAAGACAGGACTGGGGTCAAGGTATTGCCAGAATAGACGGATTCATAAGGCAAAATGCAGGCGTTGCAATTGGAGAAAGGATTGCAGTAAGAAAAGCCGATGTTGTAACTGCCGTTAAAGTTGTGCTGGCACCTCCAGAAGGTGTCACTATGGAGTACGGAGATCATATTAGTGAGATAATCAAACGTAATATTATGAAGCGTCCTCTTGTTGAAGGGGACATAATTCCCATCATCAGCTCAATGACACAGCCAATGTCAAGCCATGTGGGCGGAGGACATGCAATACCCCTGGTAGCCGTTGAGACAGAACCAACAGAAGATATCCTTATTGTCGGAGAATTTACAGAAATAGAACTCCGCCAGAAGCCAGTTCGTGGCTATGATGGTGCAACCAGAGGGATCACTTACGAGGATATCGGTGGTCTTGGGACAGAGATACAGCGCGTCAGGGAAATGATCGAACTTCCATTGAAACATCCTGAACTATTCCAGAGACTTAACATCGAACCTCCCAAGGGAATTATACTTTACGGCCCCCCAGGAACCGGAAAAACATTGATAGCAAAAGCTGTTGCAAATGAATCAAGAGCAAATTTCCTCTATATAGCAGGTCCTGAGATAATGGGGAAATATTACGGAGAAAGTGAAGAGCGCATCCGTAAAATTTTCGAGGATGCAGAAGATGATGCCCCATCGATCATATTCATTGATGAGATTGATTCTATTGCACCAAAGAGAGAGAACGTTACAGGAGAGGTAGAACGCAGGGTTGTTGCCCAGTTGCTTACAATGATGGATGGCCTTGAAGAGAGAGGGCAGGTCGTTGTAATAGGTGCCACTAACCGTGTAGATGCAATTGATCCTGCACTTCGCAGGCCTGGAAGATTTGACCGGGAAATAGAGATAGGCGTTCCCGATAACGATGACCGCCTGGAGATCATGCAGATCCACACAAGAGGAGTACCTCTTGCTGAAGATGTAGACGAGGAGTTCCTGGACTATATTGCAAAACATACACAGGCATTTGTGGGTGCAGATATTCTTGCCCTTGTACAGGAAGCTGCAATGCGTTCCCTAAGACGCGCCTTGCCCGATATCAATCTTGAAGATGAGGACATTTCCCCGGAAATACTCGATACCATTATGGTATGCAAGGATGACTTTGAAATTGCACTTCGAGAAATAGAACCTTCAGCGATGAGGGAAGTCCTTGTGGAGATCCCATCTGTGAAATGGGATGATGTTGGAGGAATTGATAAGGCGAAGCAGGAAATCAGAGAGGCTGTGGAGTGGCCGCTTACTAACCCAGACAAATTCGTTAATATGGGAATCAAACCTCCAAAAGGAGTATTATTATTTGGACCACCTGGTACCGGAAAAACACTTATTGCGCAAGCTGTTGCAAATGAGTCGAACGCAAATTTCATCAGCGTTAAAGGGCCACAGATGCTCTCAAAGTGGGTCGGTGAATCAGAGAAGGCCATCAGGGAGACTTTCAAAAAAGCAAGGCAAGTGGCTCCTTGTATCGTATTCTTTGATGAACTTGATTCCATCGCACCAATGAGAAGTGCAGCCTCAGAAGACTCTAAAGTATCCGAGAGAATTGTGAACCAGCTTTTGACAGAGCTTGATGGCCTTGAACCACTAAAAGAGATAGTTGTCATTGCCGCAACCAACCGGCCAGACATCATAGATCCGGCACTTATCCGGTCTGGACGATTTGACAGGATGGTACTTGTGGGGCAATCCACCTTTGCAGGTAGAAGAGAGATATTTAAAATACATGCCAAGAACATACCGCTGGATGATGATGTAACAATAGACGATCTTGCAAGCATCACAGAGGGATTCGTTGGAGCAGATATTGAAGCAGTTTGCAGAGAAGCCGTCATGCTGGCATTGAGAGAGAACTTTGAAGCGGAAAAGGTTGAAATGAAACATTTCAAGAAAGCCCTGGATAAAGTCAGACCAACACTGACCGAGAATATGATGGAGTATTACGAGAAAATACAAGCGCAGTTCAAGGGTGGTATCAAAAAAGAAGAAGCAAGTTCTTATATAGGATAAGATAAATATATGCAAAATTTAGATGTGATTTTTATACAAAGGGGCGAATGAAAATGGCAAATGTCTTTGCAAAGAACCTTTCGAGCAAACAAGTAATGGCAACCGATGGGACAGAGATAGGTATACTGTTCAATATTGTAATGGATATTAAGACAGGAAGTATAATAGACCTGATAGTTAAACCGGACATGAGTCTTGACACATCAAGATACAAGGTTGATGAACAGTATATATTATTGCCTTTTGAATCTGTAAGAGCAATAAAAGACTACATAGTCGTAGACAAAAACACAGCACGTGGACTGTCTACTGAAAATATCAGCATGTAAATTATCAGACTGCAAAGTGTGAATCAATCTTTGCAGTTCTGCCAACAATTCTAATTTTTAACAGACAAGAGTATTAGATCATACCCTTGGATAAAAGGGAATCTAAAGCTTCTGCAGTGCCATCACCATAACTTGCTGTGCATACGTAATCAGCAATATCTTTTAAGATATCATCAGCGTTGCCTACCGCAATTGCAAAACCTGCCTCTTCAAGCATCTCAAGATCATTCACAGAATCCCCAATGGCAATAAAATCTGATGTTTTGAGCCCCAGCAATTCAGCCATTTTCACAAGGCCAGTACCCTTGTTTATTTTTTTGCTCTTTATATGGATTGCAAAATGGGTATCTATTATTTCAATTCCTGGAAAATCTGAATCCAATAATTTCCTGGCAGCTTCAACATCAAAATTGTTTCGCAAGACAATTTCCGTTTTCCTGTGTGCAGAATCAAGTTTTTCCAGCTCAAACCTGGAAGAAAGGAATTCATATGCATCCTCACATTCATGAATAACATCTGAAACAATTGGCTCATTGTCAAATCCATCAATTATGACGCCGCCATTCTCAGCTATGATATTACAGCACACACCTACCAGTTTTGCTGTGGCTTTGGCATAACATAGAACGTTTCCGGTTGCAATTACAACAGGAATGTCAAGTGAACGCAGTTTTGCAGCTGCTTTGAGGCTAAGCTTGCGATCCATATAGGTGATAGTGCCATCTATGTCAATTACAAGAGCCTTGTATTTCATAAGCAATAGATAAGAAGAAAGAGAGATTTAAGTGTTTTCGATACTTCGGATAATTCAAGCTGATCTCAACAGAAATGACTCTATATTTAGCTTAAAATGAGGGGAAGAATCCCTCTAAATGGGATTCACTGATAAACCCTTCTAGATTATGGATCACGCAGACCAGGAGTAGTTACAGAAATTATTGCTTCCCCATCTGGAAGATTTGGAGAATCCACAAGCTTAACTATCCTCTTGTCGCCTTTGGATTTACGCATGTATAATCTGAATGTTGATGTATGTCCCACAATATGACCCCCTATCGGTTTAGTAGGGTCGCCAAAAAATGCATCGGGTTTGGACATAACCTGGTTTGTGACCAGAACACATGCATTATAGAGATCCCCACATTTTTGCAGACCGTGAAGATGCTTATTGAGCTTTTGCTGCCTGTCAGCAAGTGTCCCCCTGCCTATGTATTCTGCCCTGAAGTGGGAAGTCAGGGAATCAACAATAAAAAGCTTCACGGGCATGTCCGTATCCTTCAATTCATTTGCAAGTTCCATTGCTGAATCAACAAGGAGTATCTGATGATTAGAATTGTAAGCACGTGCTACATGTATATGCTTAAGGAATTCTTCAGGATCGTATTCCTGACCATATATTTCGGATAAACCATCCACCATCTGCTTAATCCTTTCTGGTCTGAAGGTATTCTCGGTATCAATGATAACTACAGAGCCGCTAAGTCCACCCTGCTCTTTTGGCAACTGCACATTAACAGCTAGCTGATGTGCAACCTGTGTTTTACCGGAGCCGAATTCACCATAGATCTCTGTGATTGCCTGAGTGTCTATACCTCCGCCCATCATTTCATTGAATTCAATACAACCAGTGGTCAATTTACCTACCAGTTTCCTGCGCTCCATAACAATATCACCCGTCTCAAATCCCCCTATATCAGCAGATTGTCGAGCTGAAAGAATGATCTTTGAAGCAGTGGATTCACCAATATCAGCTGCGGTTGCAAGTTCTGCAGGCGAGGAAACAGCAATTGCCTCAACTGTTGTAAACCCTGCATCTTTCAATTTTAATGCGGTTGCCGGACCTACATGGTCTAGTTCTTCTAATAACACTTCTGACATTTTTCTTAACTCCATAGGTGCACATGTTTTCTTCCGGTGCACAGTTAGACTACCTATTGGTTTCTGACTATATATACCTGAAGAGAGTAGAGTGAAAGTATTATTTATAACACAAGACTTATCATCAAAAGCAAGTATTAAGGAGCAATGGCCAGAGTAGTAGTCGGCGGAACATTTGAATGTCTTCATGCCGGGCATAAAAAACTGTTAAAAAAAGCATTTGAACTTGCTGAAGACGGAAATATTGATATCGGCCTCACGTCCAATGAGATGGCAAATAAGCGCCCACGCAGAGTTCCCGATTACAATGTTCGCAGAGATAAATTGCTTAGATTCATAAATGAAATATCTGACAATCAGAATTTCAGGGTCATAGAACTTAATGACCCTTATGGAAAAACACTCACAGAGAACTATGACTACATTGTAGTTTCCCCAGAGACTCATCCTGTTGCCCTGGAGATAAACAAGCTCAGGAGCAATAAAGAAATGAAGAATATACAAATAGTCATGATCGAGTACATGCTTGCAGATGACGAAAAACCCATCTCATCAACAAGAATAGCACAGGGAGAGATAGACATTCACGGACGTATAAAATTCACTCCCAAAACATAATTTTATAAACTACTTTTTACAAGTATATTCCATGGGCAGAGTATTCAACGAAATGGACAAAAAAATCTTTAACAAGCTTGCACCGGAACTTGGTGGAAATATCATGTCCAATGCTGGACATGACTATCCATTTATCCTTCGACCGCTGTCACACAAGATAGCAGAAGATGGAGATGATTTCAGAAGCAGGATGAATAAGCTTGACAAAGAAGAAATGGAGTATCTTTTCCAGCTTGCCATGGATGGAAAAGAAGATATCAGATCACTTGATGAAGACGATATTGATACCGTTCTGGAATTGTTTGAAGAGAAACTTTCAACCGAAAAACTGAAGGAACTAAAGGCAAAACTTGGTATGGCATAATGAGGCATTCAAAACTACTTTTTGGAACTGCAGGGACACCAAAAAGCTCAAAAAAAAGAGATAGCATATCCGGCATTGAAAAGGTAAGGGAACTTGGGCTTGGCTGCATGGAACTTGAATTCGTCCGTGGAGTCAAAATGGGAGAAGCCACTGCAAGAGATGTCTTGCAAAAATCCGAAAAAGAGGATGTTGCTCTGAGTGTGCATGCACCATACTATATTAATCTGAATTCTCCTGAGCCTGAGAAAGTTGATGCGAGTATCGAAAGGATCTACAAATCATCAAGAATCGGAAGCTTTTGTGGTGCAAGGAATATCGTATTCCACCCGGCATATTACCAAAAGGATACACCAGAAAAAGTATACGAGAGAGTATTCAAATTAATGAAAATGCTTACTGACCGGTTGGACGATGAAGATATAGATGTAACCCTGCGTCCTGAAACTACCGGCAAGAGAACACAGTTTGGAAGTCTGCAAGAGAACGTGAAATTGAGTAGTGAATTAAATAATGTGCTCCCATGCATTGATTTTGCACACTTGCATGCAAGAAGTGGAGGAGCTGAGAACAGTTATGAAGAATTTACGTACACCCTGGAACTGGTTGAGAATGAACTTGGCAGGGAAGGTCTGGATGACATGCATATGCACGTATCAGGTATTGAATACAGTGAAAAGGGAGAAAGGAAGCATCTTAACCTTGATGAGTCTGACCTTCAATATACAGAGTTTATAAGAGCATTGAAGGACTTCAAAGTGAAAGGTACTTTGATATGTGAAAGCCCTAATAACGAGGGTGATGCGCTCCTGTTGAAAAGAACCTATGATAACTTATAGCCATCATTCTAAAATATAAAGGCTTGATACCAGATGCTCCAGCAACGGATGAACTGGCGTGAATGAGCCAATCAGAATAATCACGGAACCACTGATAAGAGGGAATTTGTTGATCATTGTGCTACTCATGTATATCTCAACATATCAACAAATTTTTTCCTCAATATCTACAATACAAATTTTTGATTCACGCTAAATAATTAGATTCGAGTGCTCATAATATACATAATATTGTTATTTGTAATACTAATATTATTTAATAACATATAATGTCCATAATGAGTTGCCCCATAAGAAAAAGAAGGTTATGAATGGATAAATAGATGATATTTCACAAAATCATGTCTTTTGATTTTGATTTAAAGGACATGATTGCTATTATTAATAGCACAATATATCAATATTTTTAAAATATACTGAATATTATACACGAAGTCTTTAGTTTCAGAAATTAAGAACATAACCCAGCGCCTATATTAGTCAAAGTAAAAACAAGAACTAACATTATCGTTCTAAATAACAGCTTCAATCATAAAAGAATAGTGAGAGTAATCTATTTATACCTAAAATTTAGATGCTTGATTGACTTACATTAATAGGGAGGAGATAATAAAATGTTATGGAGCTATTCAAAAATCGATGAATCAAAGGTAAAGATCATAGAAGAACTTGAGAGCAAGCTAAATGTTACGCTATTGGCTTTTTCAGGGCAGGACATCAAAAATGTAGAACTCACACCTGAAAACCTTAAGCTGATAGAAGAAGCTGAAGAAAAGCTTGGTCTTTCACTTCTGGCCGTCAAGGCATAAATTGAAAATATACTGATCATGCAAATTGCCGCATGATCCTTTTTTTGCATTAAATGTGTTCAAGATTCACTTGAGCACTACTTTTCAATTTACACTAATTAATATTTTAAATTTCTACCACTTTATAGATAATTCCAGAAGCCATATTATTTAAAAAAACGTAACTATTCAGCCTGATAAAAACGCTATCTATGACAATCTTGACAAAAAGTTGAAATGTAAATTTCATTAGGAACATTTATTTTGATTGTTACTATGATTGCTTTTTTGATTATTAGATTATTAGTGAGCAGATATCTCCATTTCGATGAAATCAGTACCAATAGGCATATTGTGCTAGGCTGAATAGTTACAAAAAAACTAGCCAGAAATCCCATACTTTTTAGAGTATGGGCTGAATGGCGCTTATTATGAATACATGGAAATCAAAAAACCGACACAAATACTTACTACAATATCACCTAATCCTTGTATGTAAGTA
>JAVEPM010000015.1:0-45796 GCA_034008115.1 Methanolobus sp. | reverse complement strand
GGAAAGAACTCTCACTAGAGAATTTCTTTACTTTGCACATTAGTTGGTTAATTCCTTAATTTGGTAGTATATTAGACACTACCGGTCAGAATTAACCGAACTGCCAAATCCAACGTCAGACAAGAAAGAACTCTTGCCTCCACTTAATGAAAGGCGGTGATTGTAAATGTTCGCGCATTCACGCGGACCCTTTTAAAGGGTCCCATTCTATATATACCTTTCGAATCAGATGATCCGAAGGTAAAGAAGGAACCTTTACACCTGCCTGATGAAATGAAATTAGTACTTCATCGTTTTATTCTCACAGAGCAAATTTTCCTGATGCGTTGGCCGCATCGTTGGGCTCAGTGAGAGCACCCCTACAAGTCAAGCCTAGTATAAAAAGGTTGTGGAAAACAGGATGCAATAAATCACATATAATAGAAAAATCCAACATGTGAACAAAATAAATTTATAGAACTTGATCGAGCTGACAGCAATAACGATAATGCCAGCAATGAATTACCACAATACAATATAGAATCAGAATTCTCAACATATTCGATTACAAGTGCAGCAAACTGCGGAAATATGATTGCCTTGGTAGTGAGTTTTGTTTGCCACTATAAATGCAATTGTTTTCTTCGCAGCAGCAACTGTAGATGGACCTACGACCATGTGCATGTATTGCATTTATATAAAATGGTTTTATATAGTTTTGAGTAAAAATAAAGATATGATGATATTTATGATTAAGCAAAAAAAGAATTAGACTTATGGAGATCTGAAGAAATATGAAAACCGTGGACAAAACACAACGAATGCAGGGGATTGGATTGATACTTGCAGGATTAGGTAGTATTATAACTATCGTAACATCGACCCAAAATCTCTCGACTCAGTTTACAATCTTGGGAGTAATTCTTTTCTTAGTTGGCGCCTTTTATTTTGGAAAATCTTTGGCTGTTCGACGTGAAATGGAGAAAAGTTAGGTAAAATTCATAATAATTTGTGGTTTTACATGAAAGTGATATCTGCTATTCAAAACAATAAAGTACCTTTAATAACATCAATGGGACTATACTTTAGTGGGATTGTTGTCGCTGTGTTTTTATTTTACCTTTTTGATTCAAGTACTTCGAGTACTAGAATTGACTTAAGCAATTACAGGCAAGTCAAGCTGATTTAACAACAGTATAACTTATCCATAATAATGAGAAAATTATATTGAATTTGTTGTCTGGTGCCATTTCCCTCGGCTCAACTACTTTTTTAAATTTAACCCTTAATGGGTTAATATTTGGAGTTGCGTTAATTGGATCAATGAAAAGTGCTACAATTCCTACAACACTACTACTCCTATTACCACATGCTATTTTTGAACTTCCTGCAACTTGGATAGCTGTAGCTGCAGGATTCAAAATACCCTATGAATTAATGCTTTATTTGTTCAACAAGAAAAATCATGCAGTGAATAAGGTAGAAATCATCGATTTTCAACTCTACCCTTAATTGTATACCCTTAATTGTAATAATTCTAACTATAATAACTGGCATTATAGAATCAAATTACACTGAAACTTGCAGAAACTGCATAAAGGCACTAACAACTGTACGGTTCCTTTTTATAATATGATAGAATAATTGGATTGATTAACATGAATTCAACCGTAGAACTGAGGGATCGCTTTTTACAGCGATAAACCGATTATAAACACACATAAGACTATTTTTGACACGACACTGCGCGACGGTGAACAAACACCCGGTGTATCAATAACTAACGAGCAAAAACTCAAGATTGCCAGACAACTGGACAAACTTGGTGTTGATGTAATCGAAGCTGGGTTCCCAGTCTCTTCGGACGGCGAAAGGCGAAATGTAAGAGCCATAGCTAACGAAGATCTGAGTCTTGATGTCTGTGGTCTTGCCCGCGTCCTTACAAAAGATCTGGACGCCTGCATGGATTGTAACGTAGACATGATACATACATTTGTATCAACATCCGATATTCAGAGGATACACACTATTAAAAAGAGCAAGGAAGAAGTCGTCTCAATGGCGATAAATGCCGTTGAATATATAAAGGACCATGGAATAAAATGCATGTTCTCGGCCATGGATGCTACCAGAACCGACCTTGATTATCTGATAGAAGTATACAAAGCCGTAGAAGAAGCAGGATGCGACATAATAAACATACCTGACACTGTAGGCATAATGGCGCCTTCCTCAATGTATCAGCTTGTAAAGAACATCAACAAAGAAGTAAACATACCAATTGACGTCCATTGTCACAATGACTTTGGAATTGCCGTTGCAAACAGCCTCATGGCAGTAGAAGCAGGCGCCAGCCAGATACAAGTAACTGTAAATGGCCTGGGAGAACGTGCAGGCAATGCAAATCTTGCAGAAGTAGTAATGTGCCTGCAATCCATATACGGAGCAAAGACAAATATCAATACAGAGTACTTGTTTGAAACCGCCAGGATGGTCGAAAATTACACTGGTATACACATGCCCGTAAATACCCCGATCATCGGTGACAATGCATTTGCCCATGAATCCGGCATACACACCCACGGAGTACTGGAAAAATCGGATACTTTCGAGCCTGGCATAATGACCCCTGAAATGGTAGGTCACAAGCGCCGCATAGTAATAGGCAAACATGCAGGTAAGCATGCTGTCAAGAAGTCACTGGAAGACATGGGTGTCGAAACCAGTGAAGAACAACTCAATGAGATACTCATCAGGATCAAGGATATAGCTAACAAAGGCAAACGCATATGCGAGGCAGACCTTCACGCTGTCGCATCTGCCGTCCTTGAAAGAAACCTCGGAAACGAGACCATAATCCTAAAAGAGTTCTCGGTGATGACAGGTAATCTTACCACACCAACTGCCGTAGTCAGAGCAAAGATCGGCGATGAAGAAGCAGTTGCCTCTAATTATGGTGTCGGACCCATAGATGCCGCCCTAAAAGCAGTAGAGCTTATGATTGGCGGATACACCAAGGTCAAAGTACGTGATTTCAGCCTCGAAGCAATTACAGGCGGAAGTGATGCTCTTGCAGTAGTAACGGTTTCTGTAGAAGATGAAGACGGCCGGGTGGTCAGTGCGCAATCAGCCAGTGCAGACATTGCCACAGCATCTGTGGACGCACTTATCACAGCAATCAACATACTTCTTGAAAAGAAGAAGCTCTGGAGCATGGAATGAATAAATAAATAAGCGAAAATCAGAACCGTAAGACCACGGTTCTTTACCTCTTTTTATTTATGTTCAATTTCAAATCATTTTTGAAGCAATTATCATAACAGGTTCATATCTATATAATAAGACCAGAATTAAATACATATGAATTATGAAGTAATAGATTCCCATTGTCATCTTGATTTCCCTAAATTCAATAAAGATAGGTCTGGGGTGATTGAAAGAGCAAGGAAGAGCGGCGTAGTTGAAATGATAAACTCCGGTATAGACTACAAAACAAATTTGAATTCTCTTGAACTCGCAAAAAAATATGAATTCATACATGCCACGCTTGGGCTCAACCCACAGATGGTACCTAATGCAGATGACGCGAAAATAAAGCAGATACTATCACAGATAGAGCGCAATATAGACAAGGCCATAGGAGTTGGAGAAGCAGGACTTGATTTCTATTATTGCACAAGTGATGCCGGAAGAAAAAAACAGGAAGATGTGTTCAGGCAGGTTATTGAAATTGCATACAGATACAACAAAACCCTAGTAATTCACGGCAGGGATGGTGAAGACCTTGCACTTGAAATGACCAAAGACCTTGACAGAGTGATCTTTCATTGCTATGGCGGCTCCCTTGAAACCATGAAGAACATAATTGATGCAGGACATTATGTATCAGTGCCAACCCTTGTCTGCTTTTCAGAACAGCACAAAACAATTGCACAGAATCTGCCTCTTGAGAACATGCTTATAGAGACCGACAGCCCTTACCTCTCCCCTAGAAAAGGCAGGAACGAGCCGGCATTTGTCCTTGACTCGATCCCGGTAATAGCACATCTAAAAGAGATGGAAGAAGCCGAAATTGCCATGGCGACAATGCAAAATACCCGAAGGGCATTTGAGCTCTAAATCCATTTCTTTTTTAAGGAGAATAAACATGCAGGTCAAACATTTCAATGCAGGCCTTTACGATGCCAACTCATATCTGATCAATGGAAAAATCCTGGTAGATACAGGAATGAACACAGAAGGACTGGTCGCAGAGATTGAAAAAAATATAGATATAAAGAACCTTGAACTGATAATACTCACCCACTGCCACTACGATCATACGGCATCTGCACTGGAAATAGCACGCCTAAGCGGTGCAAAGATAGCAATCCATAAGGATGACGCCCCTCTGCTGAAAAATGACAACGTCAGTGCTGCTGCATTATTCGGATACAAATCCCCACCCATTGAGCCTGACATACTGCTCAGCAATGGTGACAGGATACCCATAGGCAATGATGAAGAACTGGAGGTCATCCACACCCCTGGACATACACCTGGCGGTATCTGCTTATATGAATCAAATTCAAAGGGGCTTTTTTCCGGTGACACTGTATTCCCTAACGGAAGCATAGGACGCACAGACTTTGAAGGCGGCAACCGCTCACAACTAAGCGAATCCATCAATAAACTTGTGCAGCTTGATGTTGAGACACTATACCCGGGGCACGGGGAAGTTACCTCAAACGAGGTAAACAAAAATATCGGATTTTCCCTCCGCATGTCCAAAAGCATATTGTAAGGATTCATCATGAAGCATAATAAAAAGAACAGAATGGCTGATTCCTCGAAGTTTCTGCCCATGAGTCTTGAAGAAGCTAAAAAGAAAGGCTGGGATGAACTTGATATTATCATTGTCACAGGGGATGCCTATGTTGACAGCCCTGGTTTTGGAACAAGTATCATAGGCAGAGTACTGGAAGATGCAGGTTACAGGGTAGGAGTTATTGCACAACCAAAATGGGACAGCACAGATGATTTCAAGAAACTTGGAAAGCCACGCCTGTTCTTTTCCATTAGTGCGGGAAACACTGACTCAATGGTCAGTAACTACACCCCTTCAAAGAGATTACGCCACAATGATACATATTCCCCGGGAAATCAGGCAGGACTTCGACCAAACAGAGCGAGTATAGTCTATTCCAACCGCCTGAAAGAAGCATATCCGGACACCCCCAGAGTGATCGGGGGCATTGAAGCATCTCTTCGTCGTTTTGCCCAGTACGACTACTGGTCTGACAAAGTTCGCCAATCTATCCTTGCAGATGCGCCTGCAGACCTCATTGTTTACGGCATGGGAGAAAAACAGATACTTGAGATAGCAGACAGGCTCAATAAAGGCATCCCGGTGTCAGATATCAATGATATTGAAGGGACTGTCTGGAAGATGGATATCAAAACGTGGAAAGAGAAACGAGAAGAACTGCTCAAGGGCCGCATAGAGATCGCCCCATATATTGAAGTTTCAAAGAACAAGGAACTCTATGCAAAAACATTCAAAACGGTCTATGAGGAGCAGGACCACATACGCGGCCATGATATTATACAGGTTCATCCAAAAACCGTGATAGTCCAGAACAAGCCAATGCATCCCCTTACACAGGAGGAACTTGACCATGTGTATGAACTTCCATACACACGTGAAACACACCCTTCCTACAAGGAAATTGTCCCTGCCAGCGATCTGGTTAAATTTTCCATCAACACCCACAGAGGTTGTTTTGGAGCATGCTCATTCTGTGCCATTGCCCTGCACCAGGGCCGAATGATACGCAGTCGGAGTATCGAGTCCATACTAAGGGAAGCGGAAGGTTTCAGAAACATAAAAGGATTCAAGGGCACTATCAACGGACTTGGTGGTCCTTCTGCTAATATGTATGGAATGGACTGCGAGAACTGGGAGGAGAAAGGAGTATGCAAGAACAAGGTATGCATTCACCCCAAAGCCTGCCCTTCGCTTAACACCAGCCACAAGAAACTCATAGAATTAATGCGCAGGCTCAGGAACCTACCGGGTATCAAAAAAGTATTTGTAGGTTACGGTGTGCGTTATGATCTTGCATTGCTTGATGAGCAGTACATGGAAGAGCTCTGTGCTCACCACGTCAGCGGACAGTTAAAGGTTGCACCCGAGCATTATTGCGACAAAGTGACCACTGTAATGAAGAAACCTGCCAGGGAAATCTTTGAGAGGTTTGAGCAAAAGTACAAGGAAGTAAATAAGAAGCTTGGAAAAGACCAATACCTTGTGGCTTTCCTTATGTCAGGTCATCCAGGCTGCACTCTTGATGATATGATCGAAACTGCGGAATACATAAGAGACACCGGAAGATACACCAGACAGGTCCAGGATTTCACACCAACTCCCATGACATCTGCAACATGTATGTTCCACACCGGACTGAACCCTTTCACCGGGAAGAAGATATACGTGGCTACCTCTCAAAAAGAAAAGAGCATCCAAAGAGCAATGTTACACTACAGGGAGCCTGGAAACTATAATCTTGTGTATGAGGGACTGAAACGTGCCAATCGGCTTGATCTTGTTGGTAACTCATGGAATTGTCTCATAAGTCGGAAGAAGCAGGGGAAGAGCGGATGGTAAGAGACCCCTGAAACTGCCTCAGCAGAGATCTTTTTCTCTTACCTTTTAAAAACGATTCAAAATTCAAAAAATAGAAATTAAAATGACTATTCCATAGCCATTTCCAATAAATCTATTATATCCAGCACATCAACCCTTGGGTCACCACGTTTGAGATTTGTACGACACAGAGGACATGCAGTTACAAGATAATCCACATCTTTTGGGATTTCCTCGACCCTGTTCTTTGATATCTCACGGGAAAGTTCAGGATAACCTTTGAGTACTCCACCGCCTGCACCACAACATTTGGACTTTTCCCTGTTGCTCTTCATCTCTTCAAGCTCACAAATGGATCTTATTATCTGCCTTGGGGCATCAAACACCCCATTACATCTTCCAAGGTGGCAGGGGTCATGATAAGTAACTTTCATATCCAGTTTCTTCAAATCCATTTCATCAAGGTGATCTGCAAGAAACTCAACAACATGGACAACTTTCACATCACCCGGATAATCATTTTTCAGTGTTGTGAAACATCCTGCACAACCAGTGATTATCGTGTGAGCACCTGTTTTTTTAATTTGCCTCATATTCTTTGATACCAACTCCGACGGGTCTGAGCCTGTCCTCAAGAGCGGAGAGCCACAGCATACCTCTTCCTCCAGAACGGTAACACCATACTTTTTTAGTATATCAAAGGTTCTTTTTGTGAGTTCAGGGTACCTGTATGAAGCCATACAGCCTGCAAAGAACACATAATCTGCTTGTTTTGTTACATCCTCTTTAGAGTCTCCAAGCCATGCCATCCTGTCCTTAGCTTCCCCAAGAGGATTACCCTTATCCAGAGCTTCAAAGCGCAGTTCCTTTTGTGTATCGCTCATCTTGCCCTGAAGTGCAAGCTGGCGTCTGACATTTTCTACAACCTTGACAGGTGCTGCCCCTGAAGGACACATTTGCTCACAGAGCCCGCATGTGGTACAGGTATTAATACTGTCAAAAACACTCTGGTCAACTTCCATTCCCTGAGAGATACCGTGAGCCACAAGCATGCGCCCGCGGGAACTGGCTGATTCCCAGCCAACAACATCAAAAACAGGACATATTGAACGACATGTTCCGCAGCGTATACATTTTAGTATTGAACGCATATCAGATTCGCTCATTTTCAGACCCCCATCTTTCCGGGATTAAGTGTTCCTTTGGGATCAAGTGCCTTCTTTATCAATATCATTACATCAAGGGCATTACCAAGTTCAAGTTCAAGATACTCCGCCCTGGAACTGCCAACTCCATGTTCAGCAGTGACAGTTCCACCAATACCAATGGCTGTACGATGTATCTTATCTGCAACCTTGCTCAGTTTATCCCATTGCTTTTCGTCAAGCACATCAATACACATACCAGTGTGGAGGTTGCCGTCACCGATGTGCCCATAGGTCATAATGGGCAGATCGAACTCTTCGGATATCTCGCGTATCTTATGTAACATTCCAGGCAACTCTTTAATAGGAACTCCAATATCCTCGCCAAGATAAACACGAGTGTAAAGCGGATCAAGTCTGGAAACTGCAGCACCTACAAGTCTTCTTGCAGCCCATATCTCATATCTTTCCTTCTTATCCGAGGCTGCCCTGATACTGGTTGCAAGGGGACTGCATATGTCCCTTATCATCTCAATACCTTCACGAACACTATTTTCAGTACCATCTACTTCAAACATAAGGATGGCACCTGCCTTTGGAAGCCCTATATTAGGGTCATAGGTGTTTATAGCCTCGATTATGTTCCTGTCCAGTATCTCACATGCAGAAGGAATTAAACCGGAAGACAGAACCTTAACAACTGCCTGACCTGCCTGCTCCGGATCATCAAAGGAGGCAAGCAGAACAGAACGTTCTTTTGGCAGTGCCCTGACTTTCAATGTCGCTTTTGTTATGACTCCAAGAGTTCCTTCAGACCCTACAAAAAGATCGTTCAATGAATAACCAGCAACTGATTTTGTCACTTTGGAACCGGTATTGACAACTGTACCGTCTGCCATTACGACCTCAAGCCCAAGCACATAGTTTTTAGTGGTACCGTATTTAACCGAGCGCATTCCACTTCCGTTATTAGCTATAAGGCCACCAAGTGTGCACATTGCGGAACTTCCCGGATCAGGAGGGAAAAAGAAACCATATGGTTCAAGTGCTTCATTCAACTTCTCCTGGATAATGCCAGGTTCAATTGTAACCTGAAGGTTACCAATGTCCATTTCCAGAATTCGGTTCATGGATGACATATCAAGCACAATGCCACCCTCGAGTGGCACAGCTCCACCGGCCATCCCCGTACCTGCACCTCTGGTGGTCACAGGAATTTCTTCCTTATTTGCAAGCCTGACTATCTTTGAAACTTGTTCAGTACTTACTGGCCTGACAACAAAATCAGGCATACCCCTTACCTGAGAGGCATCACATGAATAACAGTAAAGCTCTGCGGACGACGCGGAAACTCTTTCATTTCCGGCTATTTCCTGCAGAATATTAAGTAAATCGGATTTTTTCATTGAATCATTTTTTAACTGAGATAGTACAATTTATACTTATTGGTAAAGGCAAACATTTACATCTGACTACATCTATTAGACAGCAATGACACGATACTTTGAGGTACAGCAGCGAGATGGCGCTGCAAGGATAGGAAAACTTCTCCTGAAGCAAAGCATCCGAACACCTTTCATAATAGATACAAGAAGCCTTAGTTCTCCTGAAAGCCTGATAATAGATGCTGGCTCTCTCTGGAAATACAGCGGCCTGGAAGAAAGCAAAGAATCTTACCAGAAAATTAGACAGGACTCTGGAGAAGATGTTCTGATAATACTTCCTCATCAGGATCTTACACCTGATGCACCGCAAGACCTTGCAATAAAACTTGCAGAAAATTCAGAAATAGAAACTAGCGGTGCCACAGGAAGCATTTACATACCCGGACAAAAGCTAAAGCAAAGTGATCTCTATATAATGGAGGGGGCAGGGTGTTTTGAGAACAATGCAAGGCGTATGATCAACACGCTTATTGAGATGAAAAGTGAGATAGCTCCTGATACTGCTGTCTACACACCCAATATATGCACCCCTGAAAATCTTGCAATGCTGGTCTATATTGGTATTGATATCTTTGATAATACAAAAGCCATAATTGCTGCACACAATGACATATATCTCACTACTGCAGGACAATTCTATCTTGATTCACTGACAGAACTGCCGTGCAAATGCAGTTCATGTTCATCAACGGATTTAGCCAGCCTTATAAAAATGGATAAGAAGAGCCGTGCTTCAATTATAGAAAAGCACAATATCAATGCCATGGAAGCTGAAGCTGCCCTTGTCAGGGAAAAGATTCGCTCAGGAATGCTACGCGAGTATATAGAAGGACAATGCAGAGTAAGGCCCTGGCTTACCGCCCTGATGCGACTCATGGATGCAGAGTATAATTATATGGAAACTAAGAGCAGTATTGCCAGGAAAAACTCGCTCATTGCAACTTGTGGTGAATCACAGAATAGAGTAGAGATCGTCAGGTTTGCCAGGAGGATACAGGAAAGATACACTCCACCGGAAAAAGATGTACTTCTGCTCCTACCATGCTCTGCCAAAAAACCATATTCCACATCTAATTCTCACTGGAGATTCATCAATGCACTTGGAAAGAGCCGCAAATTCGTTCATGAAGTAATAATCACGTCACCTCTTGGAATCGTACCAAGAGAGCTTGAATTGACATACCCTGCATCACATTATGATGTAACAGTTACTGGATACTGGGATGCGGAAGAAAGAGAATGGGTAGCATCCTGTCTTGAAAAATACCTGTTACAGCATCACTATACATCGATCGTTGCACATGTTGAGGATGCATACTGCCAGATATGCGAAATTGTGGCAGAAAAACTTGGCATAGATATCATTTACACCAGTCGTGGTAATGTGACATCCCCTGAATCACTGAAAAATCTCAGTGAAACCATGTCAGGACTTTGCAGCGGAAGAAAAAGAGGCTATGAGCAGACACAAAAAGACCTTATGAAAGCTGTTGCAGATTATCAGTTTGGAAAAGGATGCGGACAAATACTCGTACCTGAAGATTCAATAATCAAAGGCCCTTTCCCAAAACACCAGGTATTCGTGGGAAAGAAACAACTAAGCACATTGATCCCCCAATACGGAACCCTGGCAATTAGCATTGAAGCCGTGAAAGCTATGATGGATCAGGGCAAATATATTGTGGAGATAGATGACTTCGTACCCCGTGGTTCACTTCTTGCACCTGGAATAATAGATGCGGATCCATTGATAAGGCCAAATGATGAAGTGCTCATCTGGGGCAAGAAGGCAATAGCAGTTGGAAGAGCAGCTATGAGTGGAGATGAGATGAAGAGAGCCAGCCGGGGAGTTGCGGTAGACCTGCGCCATGTTGAAAAAATTAAATAAGGCACGTGCATTGTGCTTTGCTAAAAAATGATAGTAAGAAACTTCGAACCTTCTGATTTTGAGGAGGTTCTGGAAATAGAATCAGAGGCCTTCTCAGAACATAATCCATTTCTCTACATGAACTTCTATGAGATGAACAGTGAAGGATTCCTTGTTGCTGAGTATAATGGATATATAGTAGGCTTTGTAGTAGGATATGAACTGTCTGCCAGCGAAGGAAGAATATTTTCACTCGCAGTAAGGGATGGATTCAGAAGCATGGGCATTGGAGCTAAGCTCATGAACGCCATTATTTCAGTCTTTATGTGTAAGTTCCTGCATTATGCAAGCCTGGAAGTAAGGATTACAAACATCAGGGCGCAGAAATTTTATAAATATTTGGAATTTATTCCCTGCTGGATAGAGCATGGATACTACTCTGACGGAGAGGATGGGATAGTAATGAAAAAGCGTCTTACTCCATTTAATGCCGCTTTCCTGAATAACACAAATGAACCTGTGTTATCAGGAAAGAAGCATGCTTTCAGGCTTCACGACTATATTTAGTTCGTGTTAGCCATGTATTCACTTGCACGTAGAGCAAGTTCATGCATCCGTTCAGAAGTTCTTCCTATGCCAGATATATCATCCTGGGATAGTGAAGATGCTATATTGTTCCCAAGAACAAAGATAGCATGTTTGTGTTCAGCCTTACTCCTGTGAACATGCAGAGGACTTATAGATAACGAATTATATCCGTTAAACGAATTACTCATTCCCGTGCTTTCAAAATACCTTTTTATTTGAGCCATCAATGTGTGCAATTGTATTAATTCATCTTTGTGCATACCAACCAACCTATACCTAAAATTAAATTGTTTTTGCTATTTTGTGCACTGTGTAAACAATGCACTGATGATGATTGGTTAATTTCTGAATAAATGTATTTCCCACGGAAGTCACTTCCGTGAATCAAGTATATAAAATTTGTGGTTTATTTTTAATGATTAAACATGATAAAGGTCCATAAACATGGGTAAATAAAAAAAGATCCGCCTAATAGAAATTTAATATTGAAGAAAGAATAAATATACTGTGCGCAAGCACAGTACACAAGATTATAAAGACCCGGCTGTGAGTACTTTAACAGAAGCAGGTCTTTTGGTCACACTACCTACTTTTGCACCTATCAAACGATCTATACCTTTATCTACAGCAATATCAAGAATCCTCTGAGTGACAACACCATCAAAAACAATTGTTTTCACTTCATCCTTGTAGTCCTTAAGAGTACTGACAAGATCACGAACTGCTGTTTCATTAACAACATTATCCTCGCTATCAAGGAAACGTGCACTAAATGTACCTAGAAGATCATCTGCATGAGACTTGAATCTCTTGTTTTCAGGAGATACCGGGACTTTTGACTTCTGAGCAGCCACCGGCTCCTTCTTTGCTTCCTGCTGTGGTTCTTTTGTTCTCGAATCCCTGCCACGGGTGTCTCTGATACGCGTATCCCTGTCACGTGTATCTCTTACACGTGGTTCCCTGGTGGGTCTCTGGACTTTTGGGGCAACAGCACGTTTGACCTCTGCAACAGGCCTTCTTTCCTTACGTTGTGGAAGACGTGGACCACGAGCATTATCATTCTGAGCTGCCTGATCCTTGGCAATATATTTATCAATTACCTGTTCAACTGGAACTTTTTGTCTTAGAGACCTTACAATCTCTTTCTGCACCAGTTCCTCAACACCCTTACCATCTGGTGCCCTTGCAATGTAGTCGATATTTGCAACCTGGACCAGTTCTTTGATAATAAGTTCTCCTCCACGGTCACCATCTGTGAAAGCCGTCACTGTATCCTTTTTCTTAGTAAGCTCAGCGACCTCGGGAGGAACATTGGTACCACCTACACAAATGGTGTTCTTAATACCATATTTCAACAGATTAAGGACATCCGCACGACCCTCAACAACGACAATTGCATCAGAATCAAAAACTGCAGGACCACATGGAATCTTGTTCTTCCCAAAGTACTGCATTTCTTCAACCCTTACAGACTGACGTACCTCATCAGCGATCTCCTGAGATTCAGGTAGGTTCTCGTCGAACATACCGGTGAAAATGAACTTTGCCCTTTCAATGATCTGCTGGCGTTTTGTTGCCCTTACATCCTCAACATGAGTTATCTCGATCTTTGCACCGCAAGGTCCGACCCTGTCTATGGTTTCCAATGATGCAGCAAGGATAGAAGTCTCGACTTTATCAAGGCTTGAGGGGATAAGGATAGTTCCCCGGGTCTTACCGCCTTTTGCGTTGACAACAACCTCAATCCTTCCTATTCGACCTGTTTTCTGAAGGTCACGAAGATCTAGGTCAGAACCAAGCAAACCCTCGGTCTGACCAAAAATTGCTCCTACTATATCAGGACGTTCTATTATTCCATCTGCGACTATCTTTGAATGAATTATATATTTAGTAGTATCTGCATTTTGCATGATGATTCTCCGAATTTTTGTATGATGATACCAGAACAATTCGGAATACAAAAATAACAAATCGGCAATAACTAGCAAGACCTCATCATCTTGTCGAAAGACCTGAAATGTGAAATTAAAAATTCAATGAATAAAAATTAAAAAATCCACTTAATTCAAACCAACGCCAAGCTAAATACAGTAGTAACTATGCATTTACATATATTGTGAGCATGCTACTCAAGCTGTTGCGGACAGTGGTCAATAAGCAGTATTTCCAAATCCTTCATTGAATACTTGTGGCTTTTGACATGTTAAGCACCTTTTATGTGATTAACGAATACCTGATAGGTAGATGATTCATATTGAATCGGTAGTGATTACGAATGACTAAATTTGTATTATTGAAAGATACCTTTGTTCATAGTATCTGTATTATCGTGTTTTGAAGTGTTAATGAAATCATAATAATGATTACGTTAAGTAATACAATTCAAAGTTTTATAAGCTTTTGGGTGATATTAAGAGCGAAGCAATTAAAAACAACGAAATCTGATTTTTATTCAGTATTCAATTTTTAAATAGAAACTGCCCAGGGAATAGAATTAATATCCTGATAAGCTTTTAGAATAATATGCCAGAAAAAAAGATGAACCATGATAAAAAAGTGATCATAATAGGCGGTGGTGCGGTAGGAATGGCTGTGGCCACAAGCCTTAGACGCCATAGCAACTATTCTGTAACCGTGTTCTCTAAAGACAAACACACAGCATATGGCCAGTGTGGGATGCCTTTTGTCATTGGAAAGCAGATCAAGGATTTCGATTCCTTGATCTTAAGAGATAATAAGTTCTTCAAAGATATGGGAATAGACCTTCGACTTGAAAGCAAAGTAGATTCCGTTGATATTGGAGGACAGAAGGTTATCTCCAACGAACAGGAATACCACTTCGACAAGCTTGTTATTGCCACAGGTAGCAAAGCAAGGATACCTAGAAATCTCCAGGGTAGCTCGCTTCAAAATGTATTCACCCTAAGAACGCTCTTAGATGCTATGAAAATAGAGGAAGCGCTTAATGAAGCATCAAATGTCATAATAATTGGAGCGGGAGCAATTGGTGCAGAACTTGCAGTAGCCATTTCCCAGAGGAACATAAGCACCATACTTCTCAACAGAAGCTCATCTGTCCTCTCACATAACATCGATCCTGACATGGCAGAATCAATAAAGGAACATCTTGAATATCTTGGAGTCAAAGTCATAACAGAACACATACCCGAGTCAATAAATGGAGAAACACATGTAGAATCCGTTACAATTGCTTCTACCGAATTTCCGGCAGACCTTGTAATAATATCCACAGGAGTTGAACCAGAGAATGAACTGGCTTCCAATGCAGGAATTGATATAGGAGACAGCGGAGGGATAATTGTGAACGAATATTTGCACCCTTCTGTTGAAGGAGAATTTCATCAGGATATTTTCTGTGGCGGAGAATGCGTAGAAGTCCATGAGCTTATCTCCGGCAAACCAATGCTAAGCCAAATTGCAAGCACTGCAAGGAGGATGGCAGGAGTCATTAGGAACAATCTTACTTCAAATCCGGAACAATTTGGCCCTATTCTCAATCCCTGGGTAGCGGTCATAGGAAAATTACAAGTTGGAAGTACCGGACTCACGTCAAAAGCAGCAAGAGAAAATGATATTAAAATAGTAACAGGTCTGGCAACTGGATCAACGCGGGCAGATTACTATCCAGGAGGTAGTAAGCTTTTTATCAAGCTTATATTCAGTGAAAGATATCTTATTGGAGCCCAGATAATTGGAGGAGAAGGAGTAAAAGAACGTATTGATGGACTCACACTTGCCATCAAAAAAAGAACAACTGTTGATGAACTGGCAAACATTGAGACCTGCTACGCTCCACCTGTATCAATGCTTATAGACCCTCTTAGTTTTGCTGCAAAGGGTGCGTTGAAAAAAATGCGTAAACTAAGAAAATGATAGAAATTGATGGATCTCATGGAGAAGGTGGAGGACAAATACTCAGGACAGCTGTTGCCCTGTCAGCCATCATCAAAGAAGATATCAAAATAAATAATATACGTCATAACCGTCCGAAAAAAGGATTGAAAGCCCAGCATCTCAAATCCATTGAAGCTGTTGGTATGATGTGTGATGCCGATATCAAGGGACTTTTTCCGGGTTCCACTCAGATATACTTTTCTCCATCGGAAATAAGGGAGCTTAAAACACAGATACAGATCGGAACTGCAGGAAGCATCCCATTGCTAATGCAGTCCATTATGCCAATAGCCGCTTATTCTCCAAAAAGTACAAAATTGAGAATAACAGGGGGTACCGATGTTGCATGGTCCCCATCAATAGACTACTTGAAAGAGCTGACATTAAACGCCCTGTCAAAAATGAGGTACAAAGCAAATATAAGACTTCTTGAGCGTGGATATTACCCAAAAGGCGGAGGGGTTGCAGAAATAGAAATAGAACCTTCCACATTAAAAGGATTTGACTTTAAAACTGTGAAAAAGGAGATACATGGAGTATCACATTGTTCCAAGCTGCCTGAACATGTAGCAAAAAGGCAGGCTGATTCTGCACAGAAAGTGCTGGAAGAGAATGAAACAGATGTGTATATTGACATTGAAACAGAAAATTACCACTCAAGCGGAAGCGGAATAACATTATGGTCGGGTCTTGTGGGATCAGTAAATACAGGAAAGAAAGGAATGCCTGCAGAAAAAGTAGGCAGCCAGGCAGCCCAAATCTTGCTTGATGAACTGAAATCCCAGGCAGCTGTTGATATCCATCTGGCTGATCAGCTAATACCTTATATGGGGCTTGCTGGAAGCGGGTCATTTACAACAAGGTACCCTACACCGCATTGCCTGACAAATATCCACGTCACCGAACAGTTACTTGACGTACACTTCACAATCAATAAAAACAATGGCCTGGTAGAAATATCCGTAGAATGAGAATCATTCCTCTGGTTCTACAACACTGAGATATTCCGGTGGAATCCCCCTTGCAAGAACAATGTCAGCATTTACGGAAACAATATCAACTCCATCCTGCTGAGCAGCATTTGCATCTACCTCGATAATAACAGGGTTATCCGTGTGAACCAAAGCGGCTTCCCTTGATTTTTCAAATGTGGTACTAAGATGTACATAACACTGCCTGATAGGGGAAATGCCATTATCAAGCAACATGTCTGCTTCTTCCTGGCTGACACCATAGTACAGGTAAGGCAGATCATTTTCAGGGTAATCAGACATAAGGTCCACATCTACTGAGTGGCCATATCTTGCTCTTATGAAATTATCCTCTATCTCATAACGCCCTTTCCGGTCAGACTCAACAAGTGAGATCAGACGCTCCATGGTTCCCCATTTATAGCGCTTTTTCATAACATCGCAAAGTTGATTAAGCTCTACCCAACCCAGTGAGTCCATTTCAATACCCACATCTTCAGGGAAGTGTCTCAATGCACCGGAAACAAACCTTCCAAGTCTCTCTTCCCGATCATCATCCAACACATAACGTCCTTCTTCTCCACAATCAGGGCAAATCTTTCCCCTGAAATAGCCATGCTCTTTACATTTACGGATCATGATATCTTGCAAATACATCTTATAATTGATATATCTTATTAAAATAACGGAATAAACACAGTATAATCCATAGAATATCAAAATATCAGGATTTTTATAAACATCCTCGTTAGATTAATTATCTAAGAGAATACTAGACTAATTGAAAAGTAGATGGATGATCTTAATATATTCAATTCAGTTTTCAGGGTATTATCATGGATGAAATAAATGACATATATGAAAAACTCGGCGGCGTCATCAGTAAAGAAGATTTTACACGTGAGGTTGAAGAGAAAGTAGAACAAATGAGCGGGCTCTGTGACATCAAGACCGCCGCCATGCTTGTGGCTCACGACCATGGAGCCAGTGAGACAGAAGAGAACCAATTACAGAAAATATCAGGTATAACCCCAAGCAGTGCTAATGTCAAGTTCATTGCAAAAGTCATGTCTGTTTTCCCTTCAAAGGAATTCAACCGAAATGATGGCACCGTTGGCAGAGTTGCAAATATCATGGTTGCAGACGAAACCGGATCTATACGCCTGACATTATGGGATGAAAAGGCAGATTTTGTGAAGACCGGAGATATTAAAATTGGTCAGAATTACCAGGTAGCGGGCTACGTCAAGGAAGGATATTCTGGTATAGAAGTAAATATAGGAAACAACGGAGTTCTTTTTGAAACAGATGAAAAGGTAGAAGCCCGCATCGATTCAAAAAAGATAGAAGATATCAAAAGTGGAATGGGGGACCTTAATATTCGTGGCAGGGTTCTTGACATATCAGATATAAGGACATTCAATAAAAAAGATGGTACTGTCGGAAAAGTCGGAAACATCATGATCGGTGATGAAACTGGCAAAATAAGAGTGACACTCTGGGATGAGACTGCAGAACTTACAAATGAACTCCAGACAGATGACTCTGTGGAAATAATCAATGCATATGCAAAGGAGAACAATTTCAACCAGCAGGTAGAAATACAGGTTGGAAATCGCAGTACTATCAGAAAAATAGAGGATGAAATAGAGTTCAAGGAAGATTTCACATCCATAGCTGATATCATACCGGGAGAATCATATTCTATATCAGGACAGGTGTCAGGGCTTGGGGATATTAAGGAATTCGAACGGGATGATGGGACTGTGAATATGGTTTCAAACATCTATGTTTCAGATGATACCGGAAGGATACGAATTGCATTATGGGGCGACCATGCTCTCCTTGTAGACCAGCTGGACATCGATACGGCTGTGGAAATAATTGATGCGTTCTCAAAATCCGGATTCAATGATGAAATTGAACTTAGTGCAGGAAACCGGACAAGGATAATTGTGTGTTAAAATGAGCTGATACTTTGATCGAACATCCCGGCGTTCTTATATAAGATCGCTGCGGGATAAAATCTTTTTCATCATACCAACACCTGCGGACCTATTTACATAACAGAGGATACATGTAAAGATATTCATGAACATCTATATATACAATAAAAGCACCATTTTAATTATAAGACTATAGTTAATTGTTTCATTTGATTCAGGAGTTGGGAGTGTATCATATGGTTTTGAATGTTCAGAATGACAAGGAGACTGATTTTTCAATGATGGGGGGTCAGAACGAGATTCCTGCCAGGGAAATAATGTCAAAGGAAATCTTTGATATTGATGTTGCTTCCAATGTTCTTGAAGTTGCAAGAAAGATGGCAGAAAATGATACAGGTAGTATTATTGTTAATGAAAATGGCAATAATATTGGCATCATAACCGAGCATGATATTATTACCAAGACTGTTATAAAGAATATACTTCCCGCAGAAATGACCGCAAGAGAGATCATGTCATTTCCAATCATAGCAACAAAGCCTTCAACAAGCATAATAGATGCCGCTGAAATGATGGCCAGATCAAATATCCGCAGACTTGCTGTAATGGACAATGAGCAAATAGTGGGAATGATAACTGACAGGGATATAATAGCCATTGCCCCGGGTCTTAACACAATTCTGGAAGGTCTGATCGAGCTGCATCATGAAAATGATTTCCATCCGAAACAGGAGTTTGGACGTGGTATATGCCAGCGTTGCGGAGCTCTTGTTGAGGATTTGACTGATATTAATGGATTGATGTTGTGCGAGGATTGCAAAGAGGATGAAGGTTACTACGACTAATTTATTAACTGGTCATCGATAAAGGGTGCTTTAAGCTGGTGAAATAAATGTTTGGTCCGATATATCATAAAAGAAGAAATGTATCGACTTTCAAAACAAAAGCTGAAAATTGGCCGGAAAAAGTGATTAGAACCTTGCATTTTGTATTTGCTGGGTCCCCTGTTACTGCAGGCAGGTATTGTATATTATCTGAACTTTGAAATGTGCAATTCTGCATTTGCCGGTAGAATGTTATTTTCCATAAGATATAAGTGTTGTTCACAAAACATATGGATATTTAAGTAAAGTGCTCCCGGTAATTTTTAAATGTAGCTGCAATGATGGTTTAGTTGGAAACAAAATATCAGCCAATGAACCAAAAAGAAGAATATATCAGAAGCATAATCATCCAAAAAATGTGTGGTTTTTTCACTGAACAAAGGGTTTAGAAATATAGACATATGAATGGCATTGTAAATTGATCAGGAGGTGGGGAAAAGCCGAGTCAAGCGCAAATTTTCATATATCCGTGTTTATAAAAAATGCTATCAAGATCTGCTTTAAAACAATATAAACAGATCTATAAACAAGTATAAGTACAACAAAAAGATAAAAGGCACATCGATCTGCTGAAGTTTGCGGACGATGAATGCCATTGATGGATAGTAGATAAAAATATCCTGCAGGCTTATTCAAATTAAAGTTCTAGACTTACAAAAAGGAGGAACAACATGAATGTGGATGACATTATGAGTTCACCGGTCTTTACAATAGCACCGGAAGAAACTGTAGCGTATGCAAGGAACCTTATGCTAAAGCATAAGATCAGTACCCTTGTTGTCGCTAAAAATGAAGAGATGATCGGTATCGTCACAAAGACGGATCTTGCAAAAAGGCTTGCACAGGCTGAACCCATGTGGAGAAGAAGACCAATTGATAAAATTCCTATAAACATGGTGATGAATGAAAACCCTATCACAATATACCCAGGTGCTTCTATAGCCCAGGCCAGCAGCCTGATGGTAGAGAATGATATAAACTCACTTCCTGTGTTTAACAGAGAGGTAATGGGTATAGTTACCGGAGCGGATATCATGAGATACTTCTCAGAGCAGGATGTGAAAACAAAAGTTTCAGAAATTATGGAAGAGGATATCCTATTCGTCCACATGCACCACACAATCAACCATGTTATCCATGAAATGGAAGTGAATAAGGTAAAACATCTTATTGTCAATGACGATGCTTCTGAGGCTGTTGGAATGATCACATCCAACAGTATGGCATTCAATGTCATGAGTGATAACGAAGGAAACCTTCCATCAAAGAACATAAGGATGACAAGGCGTTCAAGTCCTGCAGAACAGAAAGAATATCGCTACGTGAAAGAAGTTCCTCTTGTTGCTGAAGATATCATGACCGAACTCCCCCCAGGAGTGGACATGAAGAATAAGGCGACGTATGCAGCGAAGATAATGGTGTCAGAAAACACTATCACACTACCAGTGGTCAATGGAGAACAGGTCGTTGGTATGATCAGCCGGAGCGATATACTCAAAGCAGTAGAATGAGCATCGAAAACCGTGAAATCAAAATAAAGAACAGAGGGATGACAATGGAAGTAAAGGATATAATGGCAGAACCATTGCTAATAGATAAATCAGGCACCCTTTCTCATGCGCTTGATATTATGGATAAGAAAGGAGCAAGGCGCCTTTTGGTAAAACACGATGATAAAGTATTTGGTGTCCTTACTATGAGAAACCTTACAAAGGAACTTGGTACACGCAAAAAAGGAAGCATGCCCGCTTCCTCTCTGCGTGTGTCAACAGCAACATCGGATAATTATACAAAAGTACTGCCTGATACAAAGGTAACTGATGCCATCACATTGCTCGCGAATAATGGTGGAATTATAATTGTTATGGAAAATGACGAGGTACTTGGATGGGTAACTCCAACTGAAATACTCAAAAACAGCGAGTTTGATGGCTTCGCTGGTGAGATCATGCAAAAGGACCCTATTGTTGCCAGCTCTGCTGAGCGTGTCAGCCATGTCAGAAGACTGATGCTTGACAACAATATCGGCAGGGTACCGATCATGGAGGGTGGCAAGCTTGTTGGTATTGTAACTGAAAAAGACATTGCAAAAGCCATGCGCTCTTTCCGCGACCTGGTGGATGCCAATAAACAGGAATCCCGAATAAAGAATCTGATCGTGGAAGATATCATAAAGATGAGCGTAAAGACCGTCTACACGAATACTCCTACAAAAGATGCTGTAAAGATAATGCTTGAGGAGAATTTTGGAGGAATACCTGTTGTCAATCTTGAAGATAAGATGGTTGGGCTAATAACCAGAAGAAGTGTTATCAGAGGAATGGCACAGTAAAGAACCAGGTGTCTGGGGATGAAATATTACCCAAAGATAGAACTTGATATTGAGAAGGCGGCAGAGTTTCTGGGGCTTCCGCCTTCCAGACTTCAAGAACTTGTAGAGAAGAAAAAACTGCAAGAGAACTGGGATGAGTACAACAATATTTACAGATTTGAAGGACACGTATCAAATATTGAAAATGGAACCGTGTTAATCGATAGATTTGGTTCTTTTGAACTTGTAAGAGGTTTTCCCAAGATAAAAAGAGCAATGCTCCTTGAACCTGCAGTAAAGAAACATTTCGCTGAAATAGATCATGTAGTTGTTGAAGAGAAAATGAACGGATATAATGTCCGTGTTATCGATTACAACAATAAACTCATTGCTTTTACCCGTAGCGGCCATGTCTGCCCTTATTCTACAGAAAGGATACAAAAATTTCTCAAAAGGGATTTTTTCAGAGATTACCCAGATATTATTGTATATGGAGAGATGGTGGGACCTGATAATCCATATGTGCAAAAATATGTATACGGTATAGAATCCCTGGAATTCTTTGTTTTTGACATGAGGTATAGGAATTCAGGAGAAAGCTTGCCAATTCACAAAAGGAAAGAATTGGCGGAGGAATATGCTTTTGACCAGGTCAATCTGTTTGGTAAATTCAGCATCGAGGAAGCTCCTGGTAAGATTACGGATATAATCAAACAACTTGGGAAAAAGGGACATGAAGGTGTCATTATCAAAGATCCGGATATGGTATTGCAACCAATGAAATACACGTGTTCGGAAAGTAATTGTTCTGATCTGCAGCACGCATTCAAATTCTATAACGAAACTGGACGGGATTTTCTCTTCTCCAGAGTTGTACGTGAGGGGTTCCAGTCTTATGAATGGCAAGAAAATGAGGAAGATTTCCAGAAAAGATGCCTTAGGCTTGGGGAAAGCTTACTCAGTCCCATGAAAAAGACCATTGCTCAGGTTCAGTCAGGCCAACGGATCTCCGATGATTTCAAGATCAGAGTAGGGGACAAGGAAACTATCCGCAAATTCAGATCATATCTGCAGAGATTTGGTCTTCATGTTGTGTTCGAAATACATGAGAAAAAAGGGGATGAATATATCATCAATATCAGGAAAGTAAACAAGAGCACAAATGATAAGACCTTTGCAATGTTAGAAGGGCAGTTGTGGTCGTGAAAAAGACATATATCCCAATAGCTTAATTCGTAAGCCACAAAAAGGTGCCCATATGACAAAGATTACCATCATCGGAAGTGAGCAGAGCGGTAAGACCACGCTTGCCGGAAAACTTGGAAAGAAAAGTAACGTTACAGATGTCACAATGTATGATTATGCCAAGAACAACAGGATACTCACAAGCATTGATGCTACCGGTTATCCGGCATCTGTAAAAGCATTGATCACAGCACTAAACCTTTCTGATGTTGCTCTTTTATGTATACCCCCAACAGGACTTGATCCACTGGCTGCAGAGTGTATCATTGCACTTGACCTGATGAAATATAAACATGGTATCGTTGTTCTCACAAAATCTGATACCACATACCCTCTTGCACAGGAAGAGCTCCAGGCCAAATTACAGAAGATCACAGCAGGAACTGCACTTGAGAACTGGGATTACATTTCTATATCCACTACTTCTTTTGAAGGCATGGAGGAGTTAAAAGAACTCATATTCACAGTTGGTGACAGGGCATCTAAAGACCTAAAAGAACTTGACAGCCTGCGTCCACGTATAATAATAGACCAGTCCTTCAATGTTACCGGTATCGGATGTGTAGTGCTTGGAGTTACGACACAGGGAACCATTAACGCAAAGGATAAGATGATAGCATACCCAAGCAAAAAGGAACTGGAAATCAGATCCATACAGATGCATGATGTAGATGTAAAATCTGCCCCTGCCGGTTCCAGAGTGGGGCTTGCCCTCAAAGGTATCCAGTCAAAGGACATTGACCGGGGCTTTATAGTTTCACAGGAAGAAACTGTTGCTGTGGATTTCATATTGAAATGCACTCTTTCAGCACTGGCAAAAGAATTCAATCTCGGTGATATGCTACATCTTTATGTAGGACTCCAGTCTTCACCTGTAAAAGTTACAGAAATAATAGAAGCTGAGAATAAAGTTGAAAAGGCAAGTCCGGGAAAAGAATATACCTTGAAATTATCCGGCTCAAAAGAAATTGCCTACAGCAAAGATGACAGATTTATCCTTGCAAATCTTGATGAAAAACAGAGATTCATTGCTTTTGGTTATAAACAATAATACCTTTTTAAGAAAGATTTTTACTTTTTTTTAGGTGTCAGATGCCTGGCACCATTCAAAAAAGAAGGCCTATCTATAGATTTAGGACGCTCTACATTTTCCGGTAGGTCTACAAGACCGGGTTGACGGATCATATCAGATGAACCGGAAAACGCAAGATTAGATCTTTTATAACCAGAATCAACATTTGAACTGGTATGATCTTTTTTCATACGCTCAGTTAAGATAACAGAAGCTTGTTCAAGTTCATTTGATGCACTTTTTCTGGAAATTCCTGATTTTGTATCTCTTTCCTTTAATTTAGAACCTTCCTCTTTGCCACCATTGTACTGTTCTTTTACAAAATCTTTGAGTCCATATTCCTCTGCAAAATTGTAGATTTGCGATAGTTTTTCCTGAACCCAGCCAATTTCAGAGTGACGATAGTAACCTACTTCAAAACCTAAGTTATAGGATGCATCGGCAAGCTGGAACTTATTTTCTTCAGGGAGAGTTTTTTTCTCTTCCTTTTTCTTAAAAATCTTTACCATAAGAAACAACCATTATTCAAGATAGCCCTCTACTTTCAAGCCTTTTTCAGTGAATGAAACACTATGCATGTTACAATCATGTTTGGTACCGCGCATCTTGATAACCTGAATGGCACGGGTCATGGTCTTATCATAAAGGAAATTATGCATAAACACAACACCATGCGCAGCAAAATGCTCTGTGGAATAAGCACTTGGGTCGGTCATTTCGGATAGTAGTACTGTTGTACATCCTAATTTCTTAAGATTACGTATGAACCTGCTCATCTCTTTCTCCTGCAAGGATATATCTTTAGAAGTGAAGCGGATTGCAGATACTGAATCAATGACCAGGCGTTTTACCTCATATTCTGAAACATAAGCAGCTATTTCCTTAAAAACAACTGAAGGAGATGGAGCCTCACTTTCACTAGAACTTTTGCCAATATTATAATCTGTTGTTAAAAATTCATTGATCTCATCCATATATCCATATTCCATACGTGGGCCAAGATCTGCAAACAAAAGTTTCTTCATTTTTACCAATGTGATGATATTCATAGCATAGTTAGACATGTCATTGATAATATTCTGTGGACATTCAAGTAAAGTAGCATATAATCCAACTTCTCCTATCGCTGCTCCCTGGGCAAGAAACTGAACTCCAAATGTTGTTTTTCCACTTCCCGGTGGACCGCTCAGTACATAAACCCTCTCTGAAAGAAAGCCGCCCTGGACCAAATCGTCAAATCCCTCGATTCCTGTAGGTATTCGCATTGATAATACATCCCATAAATAATGAATAGTAATATAGTATTACAATTATATTATATCTAAAGTATTTCAATCCATCGATGTATAAAAACTAAACAAACGTGTGCTTCACATGAACAACATAAAAAATAAAAACAGAATCAAGATCGGTGTCAATGATCTGAAATGGTCTGCCAGAGTATTCATAATATCAGTGCTTTCTGCATTTTTTATAAGCATATTTGCCTATATACTGATGCTGATATTTGCAGAACCAGATCCTGTGAGTGAGGTAATTATAAACACAGCTTCTGCCGCAACGGCCAAAGTGACTGTTACTTCAAATTACATAAATCCAATCTGGGCCATATTTATTTTTAACAGCATTGCAGCTTCATGTGCCATTATAGGTACAGGACTTTTCATGCTGGTCCATCAAGTGTTGATAAGCGATATCGATATCCGGCCAAGACATCAACTTTATGCACGCTTTTCTCTTTTCTTTGAAAAGATGATCATGCCTTTAAACACACTACTCATCAAAATTACAAGTATGCTAGACAAGGATTTTTCTTCCATCAAAAAAAACAGTGAGAAAAAAGAAGGCACTATATGGCAGTACTGTGCTTACGGAAAAAATGAGTACAGAATGTTTGCCTACATGATGCCATATATTGTGCCACTTATGATACTGATGGTAAATGGTTTTTTGATGGGTATCCTTCTTGCATTTTTCACTTTTAACGGAGCTGTGACAGGCTTCCAGTTATTTGGAATGAAAGGCATCCTCATTGGCCTGTTCTACAATGTGATCTACTTCTTCATTTCCATAGTTCCTCATGGGATAATTGAAATTCCCGCAATCCTTGTGGCGGCAGCCCTTGGATACCGCTTCGCATACATCCAGGCCCACAATGTAATTGACAAAGAACTGTTCAACGGAAATGACATAGAGAGCCTGAAAGAAGATTCTGCATACATCCTTGCTAGTTCAAAAGATTACATTCGGTCAGAATATACATGGAAAATGCTAGGGATTATTATTCTGACTCTGCTGGTTGCGGCATATGTTGAAACTTATGTGACTTTGGGTATTGTTGACAGGGTTATGCAGATGATTGATGATAGTTTGCCGTCAATCATAAATCTGGAATGATAAAAAGAAAAAAGAAAAGGCTGATCTTAGAGACTTTTCTTAAAATCAGCCATACCCTCTGCAACATTACTTAATAGTTGTGCAGCAAGTTCCTGAGTTGGCCATGCCCCCATACCACAATCAGGACCTGTATATTTGATGCCTTCTCCAAACATGGAATATGCCTTTGAAAGTCTCTTTAAGATGACTGCAGGAGTTTCCATATCATTTATTATCTCAGGGAAATATTGAGTCTCTTTCCAGACATTGATGTTGTATTTGTCGTTGAGTACAGCTGCAAGATTGAACACATCTGTCCTTGCAATCCCAACCCTCAGATATGAATCAGCATCTTCAAGGATATTTTTGTCAATAAGATCAAGGTAGGAGGGAGTTGCTGCAGATTCAACGCCAATGACATTGATATTCTCGGTCTGGCATGCAAGTGTGTAATGAAGAGGAGAATGAAGATGGATTTCCACATCGCAAGCAGCTTTTTTTGCAGAGCTGCATGCAATGTCCATTGCTTTTATAAGGTCATTGTCAGAGAACATGATCTGCGGATTAATGCCTATGCTTGGTTCATCAATAGAAACTGTCCTTATGTTGAAGTTCTTTGCACCTGATAGTGAGTTCTTTACAAAACGATTAACACTTTCTGCAAACAGATTCAGTATATCAACATACTCGGTTCCGCCAAATTCCTTGAGATAAAGCTCAAGGGGTCCGGTAACACAGATACGCAGATCAAGCTTTTCACCGTGCTCTTCCCTGTAGGCTTTAGCAACAGTTTCAATGGCTTCGAGTTCAATGATGCGGGCATCGGAGAGTTTTACCTTGAATAGTTCCTCAGTACAATTAGAATCTCTGATGATGGACAGGAACTGTTCATTCATATCCTGATATTGCGGATATGTAGGTACCTCCACACCTGCTTCTACTTTCTTCATGAAAGCATCATTTATGACCTTGAATAGCTCTGCATCACTTTTCTTTTCAGAAAACTTTTCAGCCATCCATTCTTTAGATGTTCCTGCCGGAAGAGGAAAACTGCCAATATCATCAAATATAATCTCTGTCATGCTGGCATTATTGTCCTGTATTTCACTTATAAGTTTTGAGTGATGAGAGAATATGAATTTGTCCAAAGCTGAAATAAAGAAAATATAAAAAAGAAAGAAATCAAAAATAAATGGCACAAAGTGCCGGTTCTACTTTTCCATAACAGAAGAGATCTTGGAAACATAATAATTAATGCATGCCTGGGAATAGTCAAGAGACTTTGATGACATATGAGAGATTATCTCATTTGCATCCCTTTCAGTTTTCTGCCCGGCCTTTGGCATTCCATACTTCTCACGGTGGATGGAAACTTTTTTAAGCATTATGTTCTGAAGTTCCACAACATCAAACCTTTCTTCAGGGTTTAGTTCTTCAAAACCATCCTTTAAAGGCTGAAGTTTTGCTCTGTTCTCCTCATTCATGTCAATATCTAAAATAGGGTTTTTCAATTCCATACGTACCACAAATATATATGGATTTTAGAATATATATAGTTTTTGAAATTATATTTTTATAGTATATGTTAAATATATTATGATATGAAGTTGCAGATTTTTAATACAGATATTAAAAAACAAAGTAACTATTCAGCCTAGCACAATCTGCCTATTGGTACTGATTTCTTCAAAATGGAGATATCTGCCCACTAACAATCTAACAATCAAAAAAGCAATCAATAGTAACAATCAAAATAAATGTCCATACTGAAATTACATTTCAACTTTTTGTAAAGATTGTTATAGATAGCGTTTTTATCAGGCTGAATAGTTACAAAACAAAAACAAAAAGATTACTCTGGATTTTACTCCAGAGTAGACTTATATGCTCAGTAGTTGTCCCTAGATGGCAAGGTCATCAGTAATCCAATATTACCAAGTGCTTCTGAAACCTGTTTAAAAGCAACAAAAAACTCTTTTGTGCTCAGGTCAAGATCAGCTGCCAATGGCTCTGATACAAACCATATCTCCCTCTCATTGTTTCCTCTGGTAAGCGACACACATGCAAGCATATCAGCTTTTGTCAGCCTGTAAACAGAATCCCTGCCTGTTGGTGTTACCCAGGAAGGGTGAATGGATTTGAGCTCATTTACAAACTTGGACCAGTTGATAGTTGCAGATGCCTCCAGATTCAGTTTAACAATTGCACGGTCTCCTGTAATTTTCTTTTCAAGACTTACAAGGAGGTTCTTGTAATCCGGATCAGACTCATCAACTACCATGACATCTTCCTGAAGTTTCTCTGCTTCATCAGCAAAGAACGGAGCCAGATTAACAGTACTGGATGGTTTTGTTGCAAGAGAGACACCGAAGAAAGCTATTCCACTAAGGAGCATACCTACAATAACTCCATGATTTGAAAACAGTGGATGAATGCCATCAAGGTAAGCAGGTGCCAACGGAGGAGTATTTACAAGGTCAACAATGGTCAATCCGATCTGTGCGACTGCACCCACAATAAGTCCTGCAAGTGCACCTTCCTTTGTTGCACGTTTCCAGAACAGACCTCCCATAAGTGGGAAGAAGTAGGATGCGCTGGCTATGAAAGTTGCAATATGAATTACATCGATGATGCTGTTGATATAGAACGAAAGTATTGTTGCCAGTGCAACGATTATAAGCACACTGATCCTGTTGACGCTCATCATCTGCTTCATGGTTGCATCAGGTTTTATGTATCTCTGGTATATATCCCTTGAAATACATGAGCCACCAGATGCTGCAAAGGTATCAGCTGAGGACATGGCCGCTGCAGCAAGACCGATACTTGCCAGACCAATTCCCAGAGGGGATAGACTTTCTACTATAAAGACCAGCAATGCCGGCTCAGCCATAGCCATTGCGCCCATACCTATATCGGCAAAAGAGGCGGATATATCAGGGTAGAGATAATTCAGACCTATTGCTATGGTGGTACATGCAACACCAAAAATGAGGAAAATAAGGAAAGAACCAAGTATCATACCATTCCTTGCAGACTTCTCATCTCTTGTAGCCCAGATCCTTTGCCATGGATCCTGTTCCGTGATCCATCCAGGTATGATCGCAAAGATGAAGATCAGCACAGCAGGAAGACCTATACTCATGGGATTCCACCATCCAGATGGAACAGTTCCAAAAAGCTCAGATGAACTTATAGAGTCTATTTCACCAGTCCCCGTGGTTGCTGCACTCACAACGATAAATGCCATGGCAATGGAGAATGTTGCCAGCATGATAAACTGTATCGTATCAGTCCATACAACAGCAGAGAAACCACCAAGAGTAACATATAAAGAAATTACAAGAGCTACAATAGCTGCAGCATATATTGGTGGAAGGTCAAAGAATATCTCAAGCACAAGTGACAGTCCTTTAATGTCAGCCACTGCGAAGAGGATCATAACAATAGTAATGATCAATGCAACCGGTCCGCGCAGAACACCACTGTATCTTTGTTCCAGCAATTCCGGTTGAGTAATAGCAGGAAGATGCTTGATCTTACCTACAAGCAAAGCAAGAATCAACAGGGCAAGGATATTAGGTGCTACAAAACCCCATATAGAACCCATACCTAGCAGCATGTAAAATCCAATGACTGACAGGATACCACCCGCAGTCATCCATGATGATGCTGATGAAAAACCAATGCCTATTGCACCGATCTTACGACCTGCAAGCCAGAAGTCAGTCACTGATTTCTGACGCTTTGCAAAATACAATCCTACACCTATCAGTCCGAGTACGTAGACTGCCAGTAATAACAAGAATATTTGATAAGCTTCCATAACTACAACCTCTTAAATAAGTAAGAATAGGACTTCAAAAATAACAGATGAAGACCTTTATTATATAAGTATCATAGTTCATATTATGGCTACTATTTAAGGGTTTTCTAAAAAGTATGTTTACCCGTAATCAATTTCATTTAAGTTAAGTATGTAAGTTAAATTTTACTTGAAAATAAGTATTCTTGAAATGGGTTTGATCAGGTATATTACCCTTTTGAACAGTGAACCCTATGGGTACATTTATGGGAGCTGCAAGTTCTGAAATACCTAAAGTAATCTGTTTCTTGTCTGGTCTGTGATCTCTGCTATACCCATGTTTTCCAAGTGGAGATTTGTTCCCATATAGAACAATACGGCATTGTTAATAAATGGTAGTTATATATGATAAGAACCTATATTCTTTATGAACTGTCCTAAATGTAAAAGTTCCAGTCACAAAAAGAATGGTATGGCTGCTGGCCGCCAGCGCTACAAATGTCATGATTGTGGATACAACTATTCAGTGCAGCTAAAATCAACTGCCAGTCCCGATTTTGTTAAACGACAGGCTTTACAACTTTATCTTGAAGGATTAGGATTTCGTTCAATTGGCCGTTATTTAGGAGTTAGTCATGTTTCTGTGTATAACTGGATAAAGAAATTTGGGCAGGAATTAGAGGAGAAAAAAGTTCATCGACTGCTCTTTTGCTAACAGGGGAACGAAAACAGGACAAAGGTTCTGGAAAAAGTTAAAGAACAAGGATATTGAAGAAGTGATGACCAATCACTGGAGGGCATATGCAGAGTTCATTCCAAAAAACATTCATACTCGATCAAAAGCTGAAACATATACTGTTGAAGGATATTATACTGTTGAAGGATATAATAGTATATTCAGGCACTTTCTGGCAAGATTGAGAAGAAAAACAAAGTGTTATACCAAGAGTCTTGAAATGCTGAAATATTCTGTTCTTCTCTTAATGAAGTACAGGAATAAAGAGATAGGAATGTTTAATTAACAATGCCTTTTTGTTTTATCCGAAACTTTAACAACTGAAACATTAATCACTTCCTAAATGTAATCAATAAACTTAAATAGCTTTGCTTGATGGAATAAAATTTATAATGCTACATAATTTGTTAACATTAACCTTTAATTATATATTATCAGGGAATTTGATATTGATAAATAATAGTAATAATAATAGTAATAATAATAATAATAACAATAATAATAACGGTAAGCTTTTTTTAATCAATGGTACAAAACAAATTTGGTTAAAGACAAAAAATGCAATCATTGACTAAAATTTCAACCCGAACAAAGTCACAGCTGATTTAACAGATTCTTTTTAGTGTATACATATCTTTCTTATTAATTATAACAACAATATGTCAGATAAGTACAAATATAAACGACATCATACGATGGATTCATGCCATGGATTAGTTGCTATATACACCTAAGTTAATGCAAAAATATAAGTAAGAGATGTGCATAGTGAAATATAGACTAAATAAGTAGTCTTTATTTAAATATGGTCATATCCTGACAGATAATCTCTGTATAAATTTGACTCTTTCAATTGTTCCTTTGTTTTACCTCTGTTAAAACACAAAGAGAAGCAAATATTTCTACAAATCAATCCGTTTTTTGAGGGTTATAAATGACTTTATCAAAAACAACACGCATCGAAATTTTTAGTTTTGTGGGTATCCTACCCTTAAAAAACACATCTACTGTTTTTAAAAATAAGATTCAAAATATTGGAAGTTCCCAGGAGGTCCTCTGATGTATTGCAGCCTTGGAATAGATGCCGGAGGTACCTATACTGATGTTGCGATAATCAGGGATTCCGACGGAAGCATAGTACAATCCAAAAAATCACTTACAACTTATCCCGACCTGTTAATAGGAATAAGGAAAGCTTTGGATAAACTGGACCCAAGCCACCTTGAAAACGTTCACTATGTATCAGTATCAACAACTCTGGCAACTAACAGTGTTCTTGAGAAGACTGGTTATCCAGTAGGACTGATCCTTGTTAATGATGCAGACATTCCAAACAAAGCAAAGATAGAAGATTTTGTTCTTGTAAAAGGAGGACACAATAGTGCGGGAAATGAAATATGTCCCCTTGACCTGGATGCTGCACGAAATTTTATTCTTAGCATGAAAAACAAAGCCTCTGCTTTTGCAGTCTCATCATATTTCAGCGTGCGCAATCCAGAACATGAATTGAAGATCAAGGAACTAATAACCGAACTTACAGGTCTTCCGGTGGTTTGCGGACATGAATTATCACAGGACCTTGGAGCATATGAAAGAGGTATCACAGCCTATTTGAATGCACAATTGATTCCCATAGCCAGTCAGTTCATGGAATCTGTCACTTCTGAGATAAAAAGAAGAAATATAGACGCAAAAATAATGATGCTCAAATGTGATGGGTCTGTGGTCGCTATCAATGAAGCCTTGAAAAAACCTATAGAGTCTGTGTTTTCAGGACCTGCAGCAAGTCTTGTGGGAGCAGCATATCTTTCAGGGAATGAAAATTGCGCTGTCATAGATGTAGGAGGAACAAGTACAGACGTTTCACTGATATATAATGGAATACCGCAACTTAGCGAAGCAGGTGCTGTTGTCGGAGGCTGGCAGACAAAGGTAAAAGCAATACGCATGGAAACATCTGCAATGGGTGGAGATAGTCATGTGTGGGTTAGAAACCATATCATCCATATTGGCCCAAGAAGGGTTATACCACTCTGTTTAGCTGCTATGAAATATCCTGAGATAGTTGAAAAGCTCAAACAAAACCAGGTGATCTTACGTAACCAGATAGGTGAAAACCTGCAGCCTACTAAATTCTTCATAAGGTCGGGGCTTGAAGCTTCAGATATCAGTTCTGCAGAAGAAGAACTGCTATCAAGGATTGGAGATAGGCCACTGACTGTGAGTGAAATCTACTGGAATGAGGACAGGCTTCCAAATCCAGGAACACTTGATCTGTTGATACAAAAAAGGCTTATCAAAACCATAGGATTTACTCCCACCGATGCCCTGCATGTTCTTCAAGAATATACGCAATGGAACAAAGAGGCATCTTTAATTGGAGCAGCTATTCTAGCTGCACTTGCAGGAATTGATGAAAACATGCTTTGTAGGCAAATAAAAGAGGATGTAGCCAGGAACATGGCATTGAATCTAATATCTTTTTTACTTGAAGGCGTCAGTAAAGAAGAAATAGAAAAAGTCCTTATGGGTAAATTCTTTGCAAGGTTTAAGATAGAACTACCTGTTGTTCTGATTGGAGGACCTGTCGTTGCCTATTCAAAAGAGCTTGCCAGATTCATAGATGCAGAGATAATTGTACCAGATAATTGTAGTGTGGGAAATGCCATTGGTGCGATTGCAGGAAAGGGATCCAAAAAACTTGAGATCCTGATTAAAGCAAATTATACAGAATCAAAATATAATCTGAAAACCTCATCTTTTGTGATCTTTTACCCTGGAGGAAAAGAAGAGGTCACATCATACCACGAAGCTCTGGAATTTGGAGAAGAGATCGGACCTAAACTCATTATGGAGTACATGAACGATTCAGGAATGGACAGTGATGGAATAAATATAAGTATAGATAGGAATGACATTATTACACACGAAGGAGGACTTCCTGTGGAAACAAGACTTGTTTTTTCGGGCACGGGTCAGGCAAGGAAAAATAGGACAACAATGGAGGAGTAAATTAAATGAAATATAGTCTGGGAATAGATGCCGGTGGAACTTACACTGATGCGGTGATAATCAGGGATGAGGATAGAAAAATTGTCGACTCGAATAAGGCACTCACAACCTATCCTGATCTGTTGACCGGTATAAAGAATGTAATGGATGGACTGGACAGCAAATATCTGGATGACATTAAACTTGTATCAGTATCTACAACTCTTGCCACCAATACAATACTTGAGAAGACCGGTTATCCTGTTGCTCTTATCCTTATAGGAAAACATACTCTGCCTGCACAGATGCCTATCACTGACTATGTTTTAGTGAACGGAGGACACAATGTAGTAGGAACTGAAGACGAAGTGCTTGATATTGAAGCTGTCAAAGAATATGCACTGAAAATGAAAGACAGTGTGTCAGCATTTGCTATTTCTTCATATTTCAGTATCCGAAACCCCGACCATGAACTGAAGGTAAAGAAGCTTATTAATGAACTGACAGGACTGCCAGTAGTCTGTGGTCATGAGCTGTCACAGGATCTTGGAGCCTATGAAAGGGGTGTTACTGCATACCTTAATGCACAACTTCTTCCCATAGCAGACCAGTTCATAAATGCTATTATTACAGATATTGAAAAAAGAGGGATCGATGCAAAACTAATGATGCTCAAATGTGACGGCTCTGTCATCGGAATCCATGAGGCCATGGAAAGACCAATAGAATCAATATTTTCAGGACCTGCGGCCAGCCTGATGGGAGCATCCTTTCTTTCTAAAAATGATACATGTGCTGTTATTGATGTAGGTGGAACAAGCACCGACGTTTCACTAAATCACAACGGTTTGCCCGAACTTGTTGATACCGGAGCCGTGGTAGGTGGATGGCACACAAAGGTCAAGGCTATACGTATGGAAACTTCCGCAATGGGTGGGGATAGCCACATATGGATAAAGAACCGCGATATCAATATTGGACCTCGCAGGGTGATACCACTCTGCCTTGCTGCTGTAAAATATCCCGGTTTCATGGAACAACTCAAATCAGGCAGAACACCTTCAAAGGTTCCGCTTGCAGAGAATATCCAGCCCACAAAGTTCTTTGTAAGGACAGGAAAAGAAGCACCAAACCTTAGTGGATTTGAAAAGAAACTTCTTGGAACAATAGGTTCGGAACCTGTTTCAATTAATGATATCTTCTGGAATATGAAAACTCCATTATCTGCAAATCATATAGATGCATTGATACAGAAAAGGCTTGTCCAGGCCATCGGATTTACTCCCACTGATGTAATGCATGTGCTTGGAGAGTACACAATGTGGAATCGGGAAGCTTCACTTACAGGTGCAAAGATACTTGCAAGGCTTACAAATATGGACGAAAATGAGCTTTGCATCCACATCAAAAAAGAAGTGGCCATCAACATGGCACTGGACCTTATGAGTTTTATGTTCAAGGGTGTTGAAAAATCTGAGATAGAGAAAATAATCCGCGGCGAGTTCTTCTCGCAGTTCAAAGCGAATGTACCGGTAATCTTACTTGGAGGACCTGTGAATCCCTATGTGGAAGAACTCAACAAACTAATAGATGCAACTATTATAGTTCCCGAGCATGCAGATGTGGGAAATGCAGTGGGAGCACTTGTTGGAAAAGGTGTTAAGACCGTAGAGATACTTATTAAGGCATTCTACCAGAAAACAAAGAGGACTATTGTGGTGTTCTCTCCAATGGAAAGAAAGGAGTTCTCACTTTACCCAGAAGCTATCGAATACGCAACGGTGCGTGGGAAAAAGCTAATACTTGATTATATGGAAAAATCGGGTATCAAAGCAGAAGATGTAAGTATTGAAATCAAGAGAGAAGACATCACAATGATGGAAAAAGGTGGAGCCCCTGTTGAAACAAAACTCATGTTTCTTGGAACAGGAATTCCACATGCGGAAAAGTGAAAAAGGCATCAGCCTTCATTTTTTCTTTACTTTATGATTTGCATTCAACTGGATGATAAAATATTATTAGACGGCAACAATATCATATTTTGCACATACAAATATACGTAAAATATAAATAGTATTAATCCACAGATAGTAGTGGATACAAAACTCCAATCATCATGGAAATCGGATCAGGTTGATCGAATGGACTCTAAATCCGTTCAGTCGGGTTAAATTCCCGGGGTTTCCGCCAATCTGTGTTTCATTATGTCCATAATGACAAAGTCTTTTTTATTTTCTTTAATCTCTTATCTTAGATTTTAATTGGAACTAATCGATCTTACATTTTTAGTATACATTATCTGCCATTGAACTTTCTCAGATACAGTTCTGCACAGAAAAATGAGTGACAGGAAAAATAAAAACATTCCCCGGAAAAATGTACAATTCATCAGAAGGATTCAGCCCGGAGAAATTAACGACTTTTTTGTATCATTCCTCCAATTGGAAAAATGTCCTGAATATTTCAATGGAATCCAGAAAGTCCTGTTTGCCCATAAGCTCCCTGCTTGAATGCATTGACAACATCGGTGCTCCCACATCCACCACATGAACTGGTATATATTTACTGAGCAACGGACCCAGGGTCTTCCCTCCTTGTTGATCCGAGTGGTTCACAAATTTCTGATATTTTACACCGGCCTTGTCACACAGTTGTTGGAAAGCTGCAATTGTTTCCACTTCCGATGCATAAGAACGATTGCCACTGATCTTAATGGTCATTCCTTTGTTCATTACAGGCTTGTTAGTGATATCGTTCTTTTCACTGTAATTGGGATGGAAACCGTGAGCACCATCAGCTGAGATCACAAAGCTGTCCATCATTTGATGGGAGAATTGTTGTTCCGTTCTTGCAATTCCCATACGGATCTTTTGCAAGATTGTGCTTAGCATCATGGAGTCAGCGCCTTGCTTTGTCATGGAGCCGATCTCTTCATTGTCCATTAATGCCACCATGTTGATTCCTTCCTCGTGCTTTGATTCTACAAGAGCTCCTATGGAAGCATACACCATGGCCACATTATCTATTCTCGGACAGGAGACGAATTCCTCTTTAGCTCCCACTAATATACCTTCTTCACTACAATAGACTGTCAGGTCCATGTCCAGAATGTTCTCACGGTCAACTCCAGCTTCCTTGGCAACCAGATCCATCAGATAATCGTCCCTGATCTCATCTTCGATCAATTGGGTTAAAAGAGGTTGCATTTATTTTTGAACCTTGATAAGCACACCATTATTGACCTCACGATTCATATGAATGGCAAGATTGGGAATGATAAGTATCGGTCTTTGAAAATCCAGATGGATCACTTTCGGCTTGAGCACCTCATCAGACTTTACCGCTATTCTTCCTGCGATGGACAAAGGACGGTCAAACCATGTATTCAATATCGGTCCGCCGTAGCTCTCCACATTCAGTGTCAACATTCCTTCACTGTTCAGCTCTGGATTTGGCTTGATCCGAAATCCAGGACTATCCGTATGAGCAGCGACCATCTTCACACCTGTTGTCAGATTGTCATCGCTTCCGATAGTGAAGCACACCAGCATGGATGGATAAGGTGTGAGATAGTATTTCCCTGACGCATTCAAGGTCCATAGCTCATTCATTTCCAATTCAACAAAACCTCCAGCATCCAGACGCATCCTTATGGTATCCACTGTCTGGACTGCTGTAGTCGCTTTTTTCATAAATCTAAAAAAATCACTGATATAATCCATATTACCATCTTTCTTGTGATACCCGTGTGTATTAGTTTTGTAACGGGCTTTGTACCTTGTTTTCTACATAGCGTTTCATTATGCGAGAGATCACATAATGACAAGAACTTTTTTTTATTTTAGCACAATAGTAGATATAGATTCTCTGGATACTTAATGTTCTAACTTTATAATAAAAAGAGAAAGAATCTCCGGAAAAGGGATGACTACTCACGTGAATGATTTGACCCGGAGGTAAAAAAGTCAATATCAATGTTTGTGGCGCTTTGCCATCTCCACCATTGTCTGTAGGTTTTCGGTTGGAGTCTTACTCACAATGCCACATCCCGGAGCCATTAAACCAATTTCTGCATCCGGTGCTTTCTGTGACTCTTCCTTGATCATCTGAGGTGTCTGGTTCCAGAGCATGTTCACCGGATGAAAATTATAACCTCAAATTTGGCAAGTTTGGTCATTTTTCTGCATCATCGTTGGCTTCAATGGAAATGATTGTAACGCTATTACATTCATTCAACGGTGTTGTATTATTTCAATGCTATTATAATCTTAATAAACGTATATTTTAAAACATAATACATTCAACCTGTTATTAACACAATAAACATTGTGGATAAATGCAATACCAAGCAAATGAGGATATCCAATTAGCTCCAGAAGCTCCTTTTCTAATTAGACAACATTTTCTTAAAATCGCTTCGACCAAAAAAAGTGGTGAATATTACAGGCTTTACAAGGTAAATTGAAAAACATGTCACTGAAATTCAAACTTATTCTGTATATAGTCACAGGTACCTTACTTGTACTTGCAGTAAGTACTGCAATGACCATTTCCACCGTAACCACCCAGGAAGAGGAACTTGCCTACCAACAATCCATTGAAATGGCCAGAAACTACGCCAGTAAATTCAATGGTGATATGGAAACCAACCATGCCATTGCAGAAACCATGGTCATAGCCATTGGTAGCTATGATTCTATGAGCAGAGAAGAAGCAAATAATATGCTTTCCACCATGCTGGAAGAACATTCTCACTTACTTGGTACGTATGTTGCTTACGAACCAGACGCCTTTGATGGTAATGATGACTTATATGTGAATTCTCAGGGGCATGATTCCACTGGAAGATTTATTCCTTACTGGAATAAGATGACAGGACCTATAACACTTGACCCTCTTTTGAATTATGAAACACTGGATTACTATCAGTTACCCAAAAAAACAGAAAGTGAAGTATTTACAGAACCCTATTATTACGAAGGTATATTCATTGTGAGTCATGTTTATCCAATCATGGAAAATGATGAGTTCATCGGAATCGGAGGAGTAGATGTTTCCCTGAATTACCTGGATGAAGCAATCAGCGAAGTAAAAGCATTTGACACCGGCTATGCCTTCATGACTGGCAACACTGGCATCCTGGTGTCACACCCTACCAACAAAGATTGGGTCGGGAAAAAAACACTTTATGATTTAAATAATGAAGATTTTTCAAAAGTTGCGGATGAAATCGGAAAGGGAAAAAACGGCAACATTGAAACTATCGACCCCGTTACCGGGAAAAATGTAGTAATGTTTTACGAACCAATACGAACAGGCAATTTTTCATTTATTCTGGTCATTCCAAAAGAGGAAATGTTTGCAGGTGTTAACACCCTTAGTAACAAGCTTTTGCAAATATCCTTTGTAGCTGTGATTTTCATGGCTGCTATCTCTTATTTGATAGCATTGTCCTTTACAAGGTCTATCAAGGACATAGTTAATGATTTTAAGAATATATCAAAAAATGCAATCATGGGAAATCTCGATTCAAGAGCCAAAACAGATGTTGAAAGTGATTTCAAAGAGATTCCTATGGGTCTTAATGAAATACTGGATACAGTAATAACACCCGTTCGCGATACTGTAAGGCTTACAAATGCACTTGCTAAGGGAGAACTTAGTGAAAGATCTCGCTTAAATGTCCATGGGGAATTCAGACAACTTGCAAATACACTGGATAACTTTGCCATATTACTTGAAACAATAGTGAAAGACTCGAGCCAGGTGCTTACAACAATACAACAAAATGATTTTTCAAGAACTGTGAGAGTATATGGAGAAGGTGATTTCCTTATACTGACCGAGGGAATAGAAAAAACAAGGGCAACTCTGTCAGAGATGATAGATGAACGCAAAAAGGTAGAAGAAATACGGAAAAAAGAGATCCATCACCGTATAAAGAATAACCTTCAGGTCATTTCAAGTTTGCTTGACCTTGAAGCCGATAAATTCGAAGATGAAGATGTTATTGAGGCTTTCAAGGGAAGCCAGAACCGTGTGATATCAATGGCTTTGGTGCACGAAGAACTTTACAGGTCGCAAGACATGGAAAGTATAGACTTTTCTGATTATCTTATGAAACTTGTTAATGAGCTGTCATATTCATACGCAAACAATAAAAAATTCATTAAAGTTAAAATGAATGTTGACTCCACTTTCCTTGACATGGATACTGCGATTCCCCTTGGAATGATAGTAAACGAGCTTATTTCGAATTCATTCAAACATGCTTTCAAGCAGGAAAAAGAAGGAGAAATATATGTAAATCTAAGCCTTGAAAACAAGAAGTTGACCTTGATCGTAGGAGACAATGGAACCGGCTTCCTGGAAAACATCAATTTCAAAGAGACAGATTCTCTGGGATTGCAACTGGTCACCACCCTTACATCCCAGATAGATGGTATAGTTGAACTTGATCGAAGCGAAGGTACGGAGTTCAGGATAATTCTAAATGATAAAAATTAAGGTGAAATCATGGAAGATGTGAAAATTCTTGTGGTAGAAGACGAAGGGATCATTGGTCTTAATATAAAGAAGAAGCTGAAAAGTTTTGGATATACTGTACCGGCTATAGTTGCAACAGGGGAAGAAGCTATAAAGATGGCAGATATAACATTTCCTGACCTCATATTAATGGATGTAAGACTTAAAGGGGACATGGATGGGGTAGAGACTGCTGAGAAGATCCGTAAGAATTTCGATATTCCGGTGATATATCTTACTGCATATTCGGATGGTGAAATTCTTGAAAAAGCAAAAAAAACTGAGCCTTACGGATACATCGTGAAACCATTCAAAGCAAATGATTTACACAGCAGTATCGAAATTGCACTTTACAGGCATAAAACAGAAAAAAGTGCGCAAGAAAAAGCATGTAGTGACAGTACATGAAATCTTTGAATAAAGATATTCATTAAAGTCAGACATCATTATAATAGAATTGAAACAGTTGATATGAATGGGTAGTTCACTAATAAACATAATTTTCAATTCGGAAAAACGGAAAAATGTTCTGCTTCTCTTGATGGAAGGAGAAAAAAGCCGCGATGAGATAAAAACGAGTCTTAACGTTACTTCTACAGCTCTTATTCCCCAGATCAAGAAACTCAAGGAACATGGTCTGGTCATTCAGAATGGGGATTATTATATCTTAACCAATATGGGGAAGGTGCTGGTAGCAAACATGCTGCCTCTTTTAAGCGCAGTAGATGTTTTTGAAGAGAACTGTAACTATTGGTTGAATCGTGATCTCAACGGCATTCCTGAATCTATGCTTAAGAGATTCGGTGAACTCGGAAACTGTGTTATCATTGAACCTGATCTTAACTACCTTTTTGAATTTCCTAAAGAATTTACCGGAAACATAAGTAAATCCAGTTATATTATGGCTTTTAACGCTTATTTTCATCCAGAGTATCCAGCCCTTTACTCAAGTCTTGCTGAAAAGGGAATCGATTTTTCTCTGATCACAACAAATTCTGTTTATGAAAGAATGGAAAAAGATTATTCAGAAGATCTCAGGAAATTCATGAGCTTTGAAAATACTGAAATGTTTGTGTCAAATGAGAATACTGGTCTGGCAACGTTAGTTAGTACTGATAGATTCCTGTATCTCTGTTTCTTTAATAAGCAGGAACAATGTGACCATACCACCCTGATGAGCTTTGACAGCAATGCACTGCAATGGAGCAAGGAACTATTCTCCTATTTCAAAGATAAAGCGGAGAATATCTCTTAAAAACGAATACATTTCAAAACTAGGATTGTACTTTTTCCAGAAGCTATTGAATCCTCAAAGAAAAACTTCATGGATTACACACGCATGGATCTTTATTCCTTTTCGTTTCTTGTGGCCGCTATAAGCCATATTCCCCCTCTTTTTTGTTTTGATGGACCATTGTTATGGTGACAAAAAACGTATAATATATTACCATTGTTCATCAGAGAGTCCTCTGAACTCCAGGCAAACCCTTAGTACAATCATTGTAAGAAGTAGTATTTCAACTTTTGAAATGAGCTCTATAATTAATAGAAAAGTATCTGGTAACCTTCCAATGTTTTTTGTTAGGTTGCCAGATTCGCTATTTTGCATAATTGGAGGTTATGCGGATAAAACTATTTTGCATAATTGGAGGTTATGCGGATAAAAAATATTGCAGTGAACTTTTCAATTTCACTGCCACGATTTTCTGATTTTATGTATTCTTTGATTTCACCTGCTTTGCAACATGGGTCTCATGCTGTGAATAATACCACATAGGTATGTACAGACCCAGTACAAGAATTCCAATACCAGTAGAGAACCAGCTTCCTTCAACACTGTTAAGGTAAACGATACCGATCAGACAGAGAGGAAGGTTGAAAAAACCAAACATAAGTGCAACATTCTTCCAGCCGCCTGGTGCCTTGAAAGGCCTGTCAAGACTTGCAAGATGTGGGTCTGCTTTTGCTTTTACGTATGCAAAAAGACTGATACCGTTTGCACAAACATATCCTATAGCGGATGCTGCAAGGATAGCTGTTGGAGTACCCATTGAAATAAGTCCCAGGTTAAAAATACCGATAACGACCATTGCCAGTACAGGAGTACCGTGGGCATTCACTTTACCGAATACTCTTGGAAGGTTTCCTTCAACTGCCATTGAGTGCATTGCTCTTGCAGAACCAAGGTAAGCGGTCTGGATGATAAGGACCATTGCAGCAATGAGCATTACAATAGCAACCGTTGAACCCATGTCACCCAGAGCTGCCTGTGCAACAGGAAGCATAGGATCAATTGGTGCGTTGGCAATACCATCGATACCCAGTACACCAGTAACTGTGGTCTGTACGATTATAAACGCCAGAAGACAGATCGCACCACATGCAAAGAGCGCTTTTGGCACATCAGTACCCGGGTTCTTGTATTCAGGACCATAGATAGCCGCTGTTTCCCATGCACATGCACTCCACTGTGCCATTGCAAAAATACCAAGCAATATCAGAATGTGATGAAAATCCCATGCCCAGTCAGTTGGCAACCAGTTGCCTGTAACATTTGTAATTACGAAATCACCTGATATATAAGGTGCCAATGCAATTATAATCAGTGGAATAAATGCGAATGCTGCAAGAATATAACCTGCCATTGCACCACTTGAAACACCACGATAGCTAACAAGTATAAGACTTCCAAATATAATTATACCTGCAAGCAATGAAAGCTGATATTGACTAAAAGTATTGGCAAGTGCAGGGAAAAGACTGTGCAGATAAAAACCTATAAGAATAGCATAAATAGCAAGTACAGGATTCCAGGCAAACCAGTAACCCCATGCACTGAATCCACCTATAAGCTTACTTTTGTCATATTTTCCTTTATAATTTGGTGTTTTGAAAACATTCTGTGCAAATCCGGGAAGACCTGATGCCTTCGGGAAAGTTGTTGCAAGTTCACCATAAGCCAGATTCTGCATGAATCCCTGAAATACGGAAAGACCCCAGACAATAATAGCAGCTGACCACAGATAACCAGCAAAGTATCCAATTGATGGCAAGATCAGCAGAGGTACACCTAAGGCAATTGCAAGACCCTGTTTCCAGTCGATTGATCGCTCAAGCCCACCGCTCTCTCCGGTCTCACAGACCACTTTGGAACACTGCTGTGCATGCTGCCAGTCCACTCCTTCTTTTTTCTCCATTATTTATCACCCTTTTTTAGGAAAAATGTGACACCTGCAACTCCCAAAAAAGAAAATTGCAGATGTCATTTATGCTGCCTTATCAACCACTGGTTGATAAGGCAGCATAAACCTTTTTTACTTCGTCTGTCCTCTGAATTTATCACAGCAGTTGATGTCAATTCCAAGAAGTTTCTCGATATTCATCTTTGCTGCAATTCCTTTTGGAGCCCCTGCAACTGAAGTGATTACACCGATACCAAGCTCTTCTCTTAGTTCCCTCATTACATACTCATCACTGAGGTCATCTGTGGTAAGATCCAGTTTCTTGGCAACGAAGTCCTTTGCTTCTCCAATTCTCATGTTCTTTGAGAACTGCATCCTTGCAACAAGGTCACCAGCAGCTCTGATTCCGCTCATTCCGGAAGTCATTATGTGGGAGATCGGCATACCCATCGGGTCGCCGACCCCTATCTATATTCCATCGACGCCGGCAACTTCAACCATCGCCTTGCTTGCTCTTGAAACAGCGTCAATTGTTGGGGTCTCGAACATTGGGATACTGCCTACACCCATTCCCATGTTCACATGACAGGGGATAGGGGAAGCTTTAACAGCTGCCTTGATGAAGGTAACAGCTCTTCCAAGGTTCCATGCAGATGATTTGCTGGTATTTGTGTTACATACAGGACCAAAGATATTTGCACCAGCCTTTGCTGCAAGTGGAGCCTGCTGGTGTGGCCACAGACCTGCTAGTACAGTGCCGTCATATTCCATCTCACCATGAAGACCGAGTAAAAGTTCACCAGCCATACCTGCTTCAATGTAGATATCAGGGAATTGCTTTCTCAGTGCCTCAATTGCATGCAGGGATGCATACATGTCACCATCTCCTGCAGCACCGATAGTATCAAAGTTAACACCATCTGCACCGGATGACATAAGTTTCTGCATGATCCATACAGTGTCTCTTGTAAGGTGCTCAGCTGAATGTTCCATGGATTCCTGTGCTTCCTTGATCTTGAAAGCTTTCATAAGGTCACCTGGGTTCTCGAAAGGTCCGTCAGGTGTGTAGTACAATCCCATGTTTGGCATTGCACCGTAAAGAAGTGGAACTATCATGTTCTGCTGGCAGACTTCCATTGTCTGCTGTTCCTGTGAGATCACAGGTTTTACAGGTTTGTAACTGTAGTCGATGTGACCTAATTCCATTGTGTCAGCACCGAATGCTCTCTCGTGCATCATTGCACCAACAAGCCTGCTGGATGGGATACCTACACCACTGTTACCCTGGTCACCGTCAATTCTGATGGTTCCGATATCGTGAGTTACAGGAACTTCCATACCTTGTTCAACACCAACCATTCTGGAAGGTATTGTGATAATATCTACGAGTTTGTCTAACTCATCTTCGCTAAGGTCAGGAATCTCACCAAGGTCTGCAGCATCTGCCATACCTGCTTTAAGGTCAGCGATGATCTGTTCCTTTGTCATGAAGATGCGCTTTCCGTCTCCCATTCTAAGTTTATATTCTGTTGCCATAAAAATCACCTCATTTAAGCAAAAGTTCCTTAGCTTTTATAACAGCTTCACTGGCGTTCTCTGCATAGCAGTCTGCACCAATCTTTTCAGCCCATGCTTCTGTTGCTGGAGCACCACCAACCATTACCTTGATGTTATCTCTCATACCATTCTCTTTGAGCATCTCAATGACTTCTTTCTGAGCTGGAAGGGTTGTGGTCATAAGAGCTGACATACCTACCATATCTGCATTGGTTTCTTTGATCTTGTTAATGAAATCCTGCAGAGGAACATCTCTGCCGATATCGTGGACCAAAAAACCTGCTGACTGAAGCATGGTTGAGACAATGGACTTACCAATATCATGAACATCGCCTTCAACAGTGCCGTTTACGATAACACCGAGATTCTTCTTTGCATTATCTACTGGCATATCTGCTTCAAGGATAGCAACACCTGCTTCCATTGCGCCTGCTGCCATCATTACATGAGGAAGGAATAATCTACCTCTCTCAAAACGGATACCAACTTCATTCATTCCTGCTGCAAGACCTTTCTCGATGATCTCTGGAGCTGGAATACCTTCACTTCTTGCTTTCTCGACAGCTGCTGTTACAACATCATTCTTGCATGTGATAACTGCATCTGCTAATTCTTTGAACATTTCTTCTTT
>JAVEPM010000014.1:0-46134 GCA_034008115.1 Methanolobus sp. | reverse complement strand
ACTGCTCTTTTGGTAACAGGGGGACGAAAACAGGACAAAAGCTCTGGAAAAAGATAAAGAACAAGGATATTGGAGAAGTGATGACCGACCACTGGAAGGCATATGCAGAATTTATTCCAAAAAACATCCATACTCGATCAAAAGCTGAAACATATACTGTTGAAGGATATAATAGTATATTCAGGCACTTTCTGGCAAGATTGAGAAGAAAGACAAAGTGTTATACCAAGAGTCTTGAAATGTTAAAATATTATGTTCTTCTCTTAATGAAGTACAGGAATAAAGAGATAAATATGTTTAATTAACAATGCCTAAAATATTATTTTACAGGCAAAAGTATGTGAATATCAGTTCCTACACCCTCTTTACCCTCAGCCCACATTTGTCCATTGTGAGCCACAATTATCTTTTTACATATATAGAGACCAAGACCATTGCCTCCATACTTACGAGTCGATGAACCGTCAGCCTGATAGAATCGGTTAAATATCAGGGGGAGATTTTCTTCAGAAATACCTATGCCATTATCACTAATTTTTATGTGTATTTTTTTATCTTCCTGAAGAACAACAGATACCTCTATCTTCCCATCTTCCTGCGTAAACTTTACTGAATTATCAATTACATTTACAAATACTTCTTGAAGATATTCCAGATCACCCTCTATTAGTGGTATGTCAGATGGAATGGACCTTTCAATTTCATGCCTCTTACTGGCAATCTCAGGATATCTGTCACGTATCGCTGAATCTATCACTTCAGATATTCTCAGAGGGAGGAAAGTGTATTCGACATTACCACCTTCAGTAATACTGACATAAAGCAGGGAATCTATCAGCCTCTTTAGCCTTTCGGAACTAAGCATTACTTTTTCCATGGCATCTTTCTGCTTTTGGTTCAGCTCCCCCAGTGCGCCTTCATACATCAGTTCACTGTAGCCTTTGATAGGAATAAGCGGAGTTTTTAGTTCATGTCTCAGATTAGACAGGAACTCATCTTTCATCCTGTCAAGAGATGTTAGCTCCTCATTGGCCTGTGCCAGGTCTTCAGCATACTGATTAAGGGCTTTTTCTGCAGCCTTGCGCTCAGTAAAGTCTTCAACAACACATACACCGCCCATGAACTTACCTTCATCAGATATAACAGGACTAAATTCTGCTTTAATAGGAATGATCTTATCAGAGAATGGAGAAGAAAAATCATCTTCATAACTTGCAGAAATTCCTGCTAGCACTTGCTTAATGGCTTTTTTGAGAGAGTTATCATCATTAAATGATTCTACGATATTAAACCCGATAATCGAAGAAATAACACTTTCTTCAGGAACACCCATAATCCTCACTAAATTTTCATTACACTGGGTTATTATACCTTTTTCATCAAAATGGAAAATGCCCAGTGGTGATTTTTCAAACATCATGCGATATTTGTTCTTGGAAATAGTCATCAACCTATCTTTCATTTTTCTTTTGGAGATATCATTGATAATAGCGCCATGGAAAATCTCACTTTTTACTCTTGTTGTTGTGATTGCTAATTCTATAGGGAATTCCGTACCGTTTTTGCGTAAACCGGTAACTTCAATTATTCTACCCACCACAGGTGATTTACCAATAGATATAAGTTCATCCCAGCCTTCATGTGCCTTACGATATCGTTTTGGCATTATAAGACTAATCGGTTTTCCGAGTATCTCACCCAGCTCATATCCAAAGAGTATGCTTGCATTCCGGTTCCAGAAAGTAATCATTCCCCTATGATCTGAAAGTATCAGTGCATAAGGAATGGAATCCAGATGAGTAAATATATTATCAGCAGCAGGAAGTGGATGTGATTCAGACTCTTTTTGCTTTGAAATATCTGCACAGGATAAAAGAACTGCCTTTTTTGAAGAAATTGTATCTTTCAACAAACTTGTGTTTATACTAAAACTTTTTGGAATACCATCAAGACCAATTATTGATGTTTCTAAAACCTGAGATTCAACTTTATCATTAGATAAAAGAGAAGTGAAAAATGAAAGGACATTTTCCTTTTCATCTTCTGGAATACATATTTCTGGAAAAATGATGTTTGCAAGTTCTTTATCCTCAAAGCCTAAAAATTTTCGTGCTTTTTTGTTTGCCAGAATTATATGGCTATTTTCATCAATAAGAAATATAAAGGAATCCAGAAGGTCAAAAAAAGCTTGTGAACGCTCAATATCTTTGAAAGGAATCTTATTGGCGAGTCCTTGTACCGAATTTTCTACAGTGAGAGAGTCAACACTCCCGTCATCCGAAAAATCGAGTCTTTCTTTTTTTGTGGCCATCTATACACCTATGAACCTGGCAAACACGTTGTAGAAAATCTACATTAATAGTAACCAGATACATGTAATTATATCGAATGTATAATATATAATACTTATTATGTTGTGTTTTATTGTATATAAAGCCTATTAAAAAAATAACAGTTAAACCTGAATTCAGACTTAGAGTTAAAATAGAATTTTGAGATTTTGGGTAGCATTTATAATTAGAAAAAACTATTGGATTAGACAGAGTGAGCCAAGATGAGTGAAAATACGATCAAATATCATGAGAAATCTAATACTTATATTGCTGGCAAAAAAACATTTTTTGAAGAAGATGTCAACATTGACGGAAACTTTATAGTTGGAGCAGGTTCTAATTTCTGGAAGGATCTCAATGTGAAAGGTAGCCTGGAACTTGGAAAAGGAACTTTTGTGAAAGGGAATATAATAGCGGATAAAATTATTATAGGTTCAAAATCAGACATCAATGGCAATGTTGAAGCTTCAGGTGAACTTAGAATATTAGACTCTGTAGAGATCAATGGTTCAGCAATTGCAGAAAAAGAAATGCTTGTACGCCCCGGTTGTAAGATCAAATTTGCAAAAGCAAACAGCACAATGGAACTTGTTGGAAAAGTCAGTATAAAAGAGATAGAATCTGGAACAAAAGTAATTGTGCGTTCCGAATGAACACAAAAATCATTATTTCTTTTGTTCCTCTAGAAGAGATTTCAAAATCCTGTCACGAAGCACATTTGCTTCAAGACTTGTTCTATCTCGGGGCCTTGGCAAGTCTATATTAATTATTTCCTTTATTTTACCGGGACGTGCACTCATCAATACTATTTTATCAGCAAGGAACACAGCCTCATCAACACTATGTGTAACAAAAAGAATAGTGATATGTTTTTTTAACCATATTCCCAGGAGTTCCTGCTGGAGAATATTGCGCGTCTGAGCATCCAATGCACCGAAAGGTTCGTCCATAAGCAGAACCGAAGGTTCGTTTGCGAGGGCTCTTGCAATGGCCACTCTCTGTTTCATACCGCCTGACAACTCATATGGATAACTATCCCTGAATTGCTGGAGTCCAACCAGTTCCAGATATTTTTCAGCATGCTCAAGTGCATCTTTCTTTTTTATCCCACTCATCTGCGGACCGAATATAATATTATCAATAACCGTTTTCCATGGAAAGAGAGAATATTCCTGGAAAACCATACCCCTGTCAGGGCCCGGATTTTCGATCTTTTTATCATCCAGAAAGATCTCGCCTTCATCCGGTTTATCCAGACCTGCCACGATCCTGAGCAATGTGGTTTTTCCACAACCAGATGGACCCACGAAGCAGACAAACTCCTTATCAGCGACATCCAGGGAGATATTGTCAAGTGCAAGTACAAAGTCGTTTTTATCTTTTATGAATCTGCGGGTGACATTACTCACTTTTAACCTTCCCATTTATATCACGACCCCTTTACGCCATTTGAGAAGCTTACCATCGATATAATACCGCAACAATCTGTCTATTAACAATCCAAGGAAACCAAGGATCAGCATGTAAACAAGTACAAAGTCCATTCTGTGTAGATCAGAACTACGCCACATCTGGTAACCAAGACCGTACCTGCCCACACCAAACATTTCCGCAGCAACAAGACACATCCAGCCAACTCCCATGGCAATCCTGATACCTGCAGCAATTGAAGGCAGGGCAGAAGGCAGAGCCACGTAGCGTATCAGTTCCATATTAGTGTTGCATCCAAGCACCTTTGCAGCCTCTACATAGACCTTTGAAACACCCTTAAAACCTGTAAATGTATTGATCATAATGGGAAATACCGCACCTATGAATATAAGAAAGCCTGCTGCAAACGGATTAAGTCCTATCCATATAATCGCAAATGGAATCCAGGCAAGCGGAGGAATAGGCCTTATTAGTTCGACCAGAGAATCTAACATACGTTCAATTGTAGGGAACCATCCCATTATCATTCCTATGGGGATGCCAATTGCAAGTGCACTAAGTAAACCTATCCCGAAATACATAAGACTGTAAAGAAGGTCCAGAAACAGAACAGGAACTTGCATATCAAGGCCCATGATGGCCAGGTTAGCATCCCTGCTTATTATTTCTATAAATGCAAAAACAGTATCCGTAAAACTTGGCAGGAAGAACTTGTTCTGAACAATATAGGCAGCTATGATCTGCCAGACAACTATGGCAGAAAATATGGAGAGAATTTCCACACGTTTCTTGTGCAGCCAGACAATTATGGCAGAGAATATGGAGAGAATTTCCACGCGTTTCTTGTTCAGAATCTGAAGATATTTTTGTATCATGGCTTCTCCGTAAATTGTAGATAAGTAAGTCCAGACAAACAATAAAACTGTTTTCCTAATAGGAATGTTTACCTATATTTATGTTAGTATAAAATAAAAATGTTTACCTATATTTAAATTAATATAAAAATAAAAAAAAAGAGATCATTGATCAAGAGCATCATAGAAGCTCAGATCGAAAATCTCATCCTTTGTAAGAGATTTACTTATGTATCCCAACTCATACTGCACCTGTGCATAATCCACTGTGGAGTTGACTATAAGGTTAGGGTCTGCGATCCAGGCACCATCCCAGTCGTTCAATGACTTTTTCACAATTTCTATGTCCCAATCCTGATCATCAGCAAATATCTGTGCTGCTTCATCCAAGTTCTCTGAATTGTATTCTGTTGCCCGCACATGGGTCTTTACTACCTGCCGGACTAGGTCAGGGTGTTCCCTTATTATTTTGCCGCTTACAGCAATAACACAGCATGCATGGTCCGGAAGCATTTCACCGGATGATACTATCGTTCTGCCCGTACCGTCACTTTCGATCAGTGAAGGTGAAGGATGTGGAAGGAATACTGCATCTACCTGTCCTGCAGAGATAGCGGTCATTGCATCCCCGGGCCCCATTCCAAGGATCTGGACATCTGTTTCTGGGTCAATATCGTTCTCTTTCAGCCAGTTTCTTATTATAGTGTCCTGTATCGTACCAGAAGGGAAGGTTGCTATCTTAAGTCCTTTAAGATCTTGTGGACTTTCATAAGCAAGCCCAGTTCGAAGCAAAAGGTCAGAACCCTGTGTCTGAACTGCAGCTACGATCTTTGCATCCAGGCCTGTTGCAAGAGCTGAAATGACAGGTGCTGCGCCTACATAAGCAACATCGATATTCCCTGCCAACATGGATTTCATTTCAGGTGCACCAGAACTGAAGACATTGTCACTTATCTTCTCTACTCCGTAAGGTGCAAGGTCTTCGAGCCACCATCCTTTTTCCCTTGCAGTGATATATGCTATCTGATGGGTGCTTGGCTGATAGCCAAATGTGAGCTCTGTAATGTTTTCTGCTTGTCCGTCCTGCTCTGTAGTTTGCTCAGTACATCCTGAGATGAATACTGCTGCTATAAGAGCAATAACAAAAAATAAAGTGGAACTTACTTTGATTGTCTGTTTATAATTCACATCATCACCTTAAGCAATAATTAGGTAAACTGAACTCAGCTTCCAATACGTTATATATATTTCTCATTTCATGAGCTCGATTGCCTAAAAGTATTAATTATAGCCACACCTTATCCGTTATAGGATACTAAAAATTACAGGTGTATGGAAATGAGTGTTGCTGATAAAATAATAGTTGCTGTTTTTGAGTCCGATGAAGATTTCAGGAAAATCCTTTACAGCACCATAAAGGAAGACCTGAATATGAATATGGCAGAATTTGCCAAGCATGCAAACATTCCTGCAAGCACCTTTTATAAGATAATGTCTGGAAAAAGGGAGCCAAATGTCAAAACATTGAGGCAGATAATAAAAACGATAAAAAAACTTGATGGCTCAGAAAAAGGAGAGTTCATTGCCATAATTGCTGCCAGACCGGTACTTGATAATATCAGTGAAACAAAAAAAAAGTATGCGGAAGTCTTTGCACCATAAGAGAATACTCTGCGACTACCATGGAAGAAGCCATTATCGCCGCGATCAAGGCTGAAAGAGATGGTGCAAAAGCTCTGGTGTGTGCACCAATAGTAAGTCCCACTGTTGAAAAAATATTAAGGATCCCGGTTGCCACAATAATGCCAAAGAACAGTCTTTTAGAAGCTATAGAGCTTGTGGCAAAAAAAATAAGTTAAAAAGAGTTTATCGGATATTTCCGACTAACTCTTTTATTGATTCTATTGCTTCAGCTACTTTTGCCTGTGCTATTTCCACAGTCCATCCACCTGCTGTGAATAAGTAAGCAATTCCTCCTATTGCTACCAGCAAGATTGCTCCAAGTATATATAGCCAGGTACTGGATTTTTCAAATACCTCATATGTAGTTGTAATGCCACCAATTTCCACCTCATAGGTCCCTGGCTCTTCCTCTACATGAGAGAACTCAATGGTAGTTGAATTACCAACAGAGAGACTGATAAGCTGTGAATCAACAACCACATCATTGACCTTAAGGTTCACATTGTAATCGCCTGCATCAGTACCAGTATTGACGACATCGACACTGATAGTAGCTTCTTTACCCTGCTTTATTTCAAGCGGAGTTATCATAATGTTGCTGAATTCAAATTTAGCTGCAAGTTCGTCTACCCTAAGATCGAATTCTGCATCAAGAAGACCTGATTTACTAGCAGTTATCTTGTGTGTTCCGGCCTCTGTTGCGGTATAGCTTATGGTACCATCATCATCTGTTGTACCAATAATCTTCTTATCAAATGTGACAGTTGCATCTGGTATCCCATCTCCGCCAATTGCCTTTAGAACAAATATGGTCATTGATGTGCCTTCATAGACCTCATCCGGTGAGACCTCAATACTCATCTTTTTGGTCTCATCGTCCTTACCTATAACTTCAATATCTTCTGAACCTGTGGCATAGTCGTCCCTTTCAACCGTTATCTCAAAAGTGCCTGACTCTGAAAAACTGTGAACCAGAGTTCCATCGGAATCAGTTGTTCCAATTGTTCTACCTTCAACCTTAACAGTGGCATCAGCAATTGATGCACCACGTGCATTTACGGTGATAGTTATTTCCTCACCTTGCACCACAGTGGATTGGCTCAGTTCAACATTCAGAGTTTCAGAAGCTGCTGTTTTTACTTCGACATATGGGTAGTATCTGAGTGTATTAGAATCTGCTACCTTTATCTTGACATTGTCCATCAGTTTAATTTCTTTGTCTTTGTTAAGGGAGATCGACTTATCGTTTGACATCACAATTGAGTCACCAAAGCTATCGATTTCCATATCTCCATATTTTTCACCGGTTTCCAGGGTAATGTAATCTTCAGATATCTGGAACATTCCCTCTACAAATATAGCATCGCTTTCACGTCCGCTGAAGACTTCATCGAAGTGTATTATGATTATAGGTACGTCATCTGCATCCCCAAGTTCCTTCTCAAATACATAATCGTCATTTGCAGAAACAATGTCAGTATCCACTTTATCTCCATCTTTATACAAATCGATGAGGACACTTTCACCGTTCACGTCAACTTGCACGATCTGCAAAGTGTAACCTTCTTCAAGAACAAGTTCAGACCCGGAGGAGACTGAAACTTTAGAATCCTCATCCACCAGTACTTTAGATAACTGACCATCGGAAATGAGATTTAATTCATCGACACCAGCAATATCTGTAGCAGTAGTGTAACCTGCAAAGTACTTCTCAGCCATAAAACCCATCACATTGAACTTACCCCATTCAGAGTGTTCAAATTCAACGGATGCAGGAGTACTTGTGTATACAAGTTTACCTGATGCAATTGACCTTCCTGAGATGGCTGTTAATTCAAGGGTTTCTGTCTGTATTCCTTCATCAATATCATAATAGAAACCTTCAAAGTTCAGTGGAGTCCATGTAAGAAGTTCATTTTCTTCTGCAACAGTACCACGAAGCTCATATGTACCAGGCTCTGACATGTCTACGACTGGTGCGAACCTGAGATCATCGTTGTCAGCAACCAGGAGCTTTATCTTACCCATAAGGTTTATGGACTTTCCTTTGGAAAGTGAAACTGAACCGTCATTTTCCATTTCAATAAGTGTGTCACTGATTGATGTTATCTCCATATCACCGTAGGAGTCACCACTTTCAAGTTCCAGATACTCATCAGATATCTGGAAAAAACCTTCCACAACCACCATGTTTGATTCTCGTCCCTGGAAGATTTGGTTAAAATGAACGACGAGTATTATAACATCATCAGCATCACCAAGATCTTCCTTATAGACATAATCATCATTAGAAGATACAATACCAGTGTCCACTTCATCACCATCTTTTGTAAGGGTCACTAATACCTGGTCACCGTTCAAATCAACTTGAACTATATTAAGCTCGTAACCATCCTCAAGTATGATAGATGAACCTGAATATACAGTCTCTTTCTCATCATTATTAATAAGGATCTTTGACAACTGACCTGAAGATATCAGGCTTAGTTCATCAACACCAGCAATACTTGTATTATCTGTATACCCTGCAAAGTATTCCTCTGCCATAAAACCGATAACCTGATACGAACCCCAATCACTGTGCTCGAAATCTGTATCAACTGGTGATGTTTTATAGAGAATATCTCCCTCACGCAGTGTACGACGAATATTAGAAATGGTCAGACTCTCAGAACTTAGCCCTGATTCCAGGTCATAGAAAAATCCAGAAAAACTCTTTGCATCCCAGGTGTAGTTATCACGCGACTGATCAGCATTGTCACCATCCCATATCCTGTCGCCAGTGAAATAGGTTTTTGGGTATGTTTTTGTTGTATTTGTAACATCTGTAGTATTAATGTTACCTGAATCATCAACTGTATGAAGTTTTATAGTGTAATTGGTACTTGCACTCAAGTTACTTGCTGTTGTATAGTACTCAGTGGATACATTTTCAATAAACTTATCACCTATGTAAACCATACTGTAATCAAAATCTGAATCAGTTGGATTAGTCCATTTCCACTTTATCCAGTCAGTTCCTTTCTCATCAACTTCCAGAGAACTTACGCTTCCAGGAGCAGTTGTGTCAGGTCCACTTGTAGTAACATTCCAGTCCCATTTTTCTTGATCAGTACCATTAGCATTTTCTACATATACTGTAAGATTGTGATTTCCTTCTGGGGCAGAATCAAATGTATGAGAAGAAGTGTTAACTGAATTGTTAGTACCAATGGATGTACCATTTAACATCCATGTAATATTGACAGGTTGATTGATTGAAACTTTAAAGGTTCTTGAATCACCCGTATTATCAGAAACTGTTGTTGAAGAAGGATCATCAAGAGTTATTGATGGAGCAGGAGTTGCCGTAACGTCCCATGTCCAAATTTTTTCAGCACTTCCATTTGCATTGCTTGCAGTTGCCTTCACAGTGTATGTATCTACTGGGGCAGTAGTATTTGTATAGTTGGCAGATGTCTGTGAAGTATTGGTTTGAATTTCAGCACCGTTTATATACCAAATAATATTAGCTATCTGATTTGTATCTACTGTAAATACTTGTGAATCGCCTACAATAGTTGAGGGATCTGAATCAGGGGACGAAGAATTAATTAATACAGATTCATTCACGGTCCATGTCCATTTAAATGAAGAGCTACCATTGGAATTAGTTGCAAATACAGTTACATTATGCTCACCTACTGGTTCAGTAGCTGAATATGTATCGCTGGTCTGATTAACAACAGACTTAACAGACGTATTATCAACATACCAAGTGACATTGGCACTTTCATTTATAGAAACGCTGAAATCATAAGGTAAATCATTTGTAAATGTCGTAAATGATGAGCCTGCTGGAGTAGGAGTGATTGCTGGTACAGCATTTGTCACACCTGTAATTGCCAATAAAATTAATCCGATTAAAATCAATTTGAATTTCTTTTGCATTATAAAACTTCCTTAAAGTATAAACAACGTAAACTAATCATGCTTAATCTTAATCCCCCAATTGTAGATAACCTTTTCGATTTATAGTCGAGTTTTCCTCATTGCGGCACCTAATGATAGTACCAACTTCCTCCTCAGCTACATCACCTATAACATTTAAATAACACACGCTTTGAGCAATTTTCAGTTTATCAGGAGAAACTGTGAATAGTAATTCAAAGTCCCCTCCGGTATAAAGTGCAAATTCTGTAAGAAGATGAGGATCAGAACTTATGAACTCAGAGATCTCAGCCTGTATCGGCAAAGAATCCTCCTCTATACTGAAACCCACCCCGTTCAGATCAGCAAGATCATGCAGTGACATTGCCAGACCATCACTTGTATCCATCATACATGTTACAGCACCGGAACTCGCAAGTTTCATTGCTTCGCTAACACAAGGAACAGGCGTAAGCAGTTTATTGAGAAGACTGTCAGGAATAGTAATATTATTCTCAATTGCATGGAGTGCGGCTCCGGCAGAACCTGCAAAACCTGTCACACAAACCTTGTCACCGACCTTTGCACCTTTTCGGGTCAGCAGCTCAGATTTTTTGACTTTGCCAAGTGCAGTACCAGTAATAGTTAGTTCATCATGGGTGTCAATATCCCCACCTATAACTGAAGTGCCACAGAATTTAGCACAATCATCCATCCCCCTGGATATTTCTTCAACAAAGAAAGTATCCGTATCTTTGGAAAAGCCCATGGCAGAAAGAAAACCTATTGGACGCGCACCCATAGAAGCCACATCACTGAAATTCACAGCAGCTGACATCCAACCTATCTGCCAGGGAGTCATCTGAAGAGGAAAATCTGTTTTCCGGTGTAACATGTCAGTTGTTATCACCATATACTCATCATCAGATATGTCAACAACTGCACAATCATCAGTTCCAGATCCGATGCGAACGTCAGGATTGCAACCCTTATTGAAAATACCGGATAAACGCTTTATAAGTGAACGCTCACCTATTTCAGACACAGGAGTAGAGTCAGTCATATTTTACCTGCTATTTTGATGTGATTATATATACTTACTCAATGCAAAGGAATAAACGACAAATGAATAATTAATAGAACTAAATTAGATAAATAAATAAATTTTGCTGATAGTAAAACATCAACAAAACTTATACAATCCTGATCAGCAGGGAAATAGTTTAGCTATGCAACCTTCTCCTTAATAGTACAAATGCTCCGCCGAAAAATGCCACAATGATCAGCAGTGGCAGAACATATCCCACAAGTACTATCAAAGCATTCACCATTGAAATGAATCCATTGACAGATTCGGATAACGCATCCCTGATTCCCCATGAACGACTAATTGGTCTTGGTTCTGTGACATGGATATTTATGGTTGAAAACTTGATCCGGTCTTCGAGATAGTTCAATCTTCCCGTAAGGCTTTCAATCTCACCACGCACCCTTCCAAGTTCCTTTTCCACACTGAGAACCTCTTCAACTGTTACGGTCATATTAAGTATTTCCTGAAGGCGGGTTTCCTGTCTTTGAAGATTATCCAGACGTGCATTTACATCGATATATTCTTCCGTGACATCCTGTGCATTTACACTTTTAGATGTTACTTCCCCCAGATCCTCAACACTTGCAAGGAAGGAAGAATATTTGGATTCGGGAACCCTGACCGTAACATGGCCTTCTTTACCGGCATCAGAGCCATAGTAAGAATCATAGACAGAAGAACTTGAAACATAAGCACCTGACTCAATTGCCATTTTTGAGATCTCATCCACCCCTGCTGCGGCGTCATTGACCTTTATCGTCATGTCAACAGTTGTTATTGTTTTACGAAGCACAGAAGTAGATGAGACGCCACTATAATCAGCATCGTATTCGGCTTCACCCATAGCCGTATCTCTTGCAAAGGAATCATCGTAATCTTCAACCGCAAAATAATCAGCTGATTGCGAAGACGTTTCTTCATTGACCCCCATACAACCAGAGACCAGAGTAGCCACAAGTAAAATAATAAGTACTGACAAATGTTTGGTTTTCATTTAATCAGACCCCTTTTAAGCATGATTAATGATTGAATTGAAAGTATAAAAAAATTGTTTAAGCTTCAAACTGATTCGAAGTTAACCCTTTCATTGCCTTTCTCTTTTGTTCTTACAAATATATTGTCAAGAAACTTGTGAGCAAGATCCGCAAGTTCAAGCAGTTCATCCCTGCTCAATGGCTTTATGTCCCTGAGGGATTCAAGCATGGCATTTTCAGCAAAGCCTTGCTGCAGGACAAAGACGACATCTTTTCTGCCTGTAAATTCATTGATGGACCTTGCAATATTACGGACATCATCAGAACTTCCCATGAAATCCCTGATTATGGTCGTCCTTAACTCCAGTTCAACATTGCTACCCAGAACCAGATCAATGGATTCTGCCACTTTTTCCATTACAAGCTGTGGGTCAATGTGAATATCAGTATAGTCCTTGCAGCCAATTGCCTTTGCATAGTCCTCAGAATTATCCAGAGGAGCTTTTACATCGATAAAGAATTTGTCCACAAGAGATTCTTCCATCAATTCGGCCATTACGTGAGGATAATAGCCATTGGTATGGATACCGACGAGCAAACCAATTTTCTTTGCAAAAGCTGCAAGCTGCTTCACAGCATCCTTCTGCATCAGGGGCTCGCCCCCTGAGAAAACGACACTGCTGACAAAAGGTCTGGACTTCTTCATGTCCGCTTCAAGTGCTGATGTATCCACTATATTGGCTTCAAAAAGAAGTGAATGGTTCTGGCAGTAGGGACACCTGTAAGGACACCCGCGTAAAAAAAAGACGACTGACACTTTTCCGTGCCAATCTACCGTTGATATGGGCACCGAGCTCCCATAGTTTAGTTTCATGAGTCATCAGATCATGTCTGAAGAGCTGTAGCGCATCCTGTCTGCAAGCTCTTGCTTCTTTGCATTGTTCCATCCACCAACAGCCTGGACATACCCGGTTACCCTTGACATCTGCTCTACATCCGATGAACCACAGTTTTCACAGACCTCCTTTAAGCCGGACATCATGTGGAAATCATTAAGACACACAGTCATATCCTTGGTGAAAGCAAAGTAACCTATCTGAGTGTTCCTTGCAATGTTCATTGCAAATTCTTTAAGTCCCTTTGCATCCGGTGCACCTTCCCCCATCCATATATGGCAGATGTTTCCACCGTCAACGATCGGGAAGAACACATGCTCGGTATTTATCCTGTCGATTAAAGAGACATCCGCACCTGGTGGCACATGAGTACCATTGGTGTAATAGACAGGCAGATCATGGGTCTTTTTGAGATTTGCAAGAGCAGCTTCCGTGTCACCCTTTACAACTTCCACGACACAATCCCTGTATTCTTCATGCAGCATGTCTGATACAGCAAATCTCTGGCCTGTGGTTTCAGCAGGAGTGCGGGCAAGAGCGATCTCCATACCATGTTTCTGGCTGAGCTCATTTGCATACATTTCCATCTCGGTCATCACTCTGATGGCAAATTTGAATGCATCCCTGGATTCATGCATCTGAGAACCAGTATGGTACTGAACCATTTCATTTATACCGATAACACCCATTGTACAGACAAGTGCATCAATATCGACTGCAATGGTACCCTTCTCACCTGTAACAGGGTCCTTTGGTCTCTGGGTGGCAAATGGCATCCTGTTGTTCTCGATGATATTCTCCATCCAGCTGCGCTTTGTTTTAAAGAGAGTTATGCACTGATCCATGAGATTCTTCAGGTCAGCGAACAGAGCAGAATCATCTCCATTGGCCCTGTATGCCGCCCTTGGGCAGTTAAGAGATACGACCTGCCAGGAACCCATGGAGAAATGCTTCCCATCCTTGAATATGAGCTTGTCATCAAAACTATCATCTGCATCAGCATTTGCTGAGAATTGATATGCACAGCACTGATAGCAGGAAATTCCCTCACCTGCACCTCTGTATTCAGGTAGCTGATTATCGAAATATGGAGTACCGAACTTTGCTGCAAGTTCAAAGGTCATATCATAGAGCTGCTCGTAACCAAGTAGATCAGGATGTGCCTTGTTAAAAAACTCATCTTCTGTCATGAAGTCTGGCTCTATGGATATCTCAGGCTTAGGGAAATTGAAAGGTTTACCCCAGTTATCACCCTCCAACATCACATCCATAAGTGCCTGGAAAGAGAGACGTACCTCACGCTCAAACTCGCTATAGGTGCGCTTTTGGGTACCGTTTGTACCATCATGCACACGCCCCTTGTAGACAACTGGCTTATCCTTCCAGAGCTTTGGTACACCAGGTGAGAGCTGAACGGAGGAGAACACGACCTGGCCACCACGAGCTACCATCATCTGGGTCATCTCGTACACGAACATCTGCATGAGCTGCTTTATATCATTGTAATTCTTGCCTTCAAGATATGGAGCAAGGAATGTAAGGAAATTGTAGAATCCCTGACCACCTGCAAAGTTAGTCTGTGCGCTTCCAAGAGCCTTTACTGCATGAAGTATAGCTACCTCGGCCTTCATAGCAGGACCTGCTACACTTGCTTTTGCACCTGAACCATCTGGCATGAGACCATAATAGAAGAAATATCTGAGATCCCAGTCCTGGCAGAAAGCACGGGTTCCGAGATACTCAAGATCATGAATGTGGATATCACCATTAAGATGCATGTCAGCTATCTTGGTTGGCAGCAGAAGCAGATATTGTTCCTTGGATATCTTGTCTGCCTTCTTCTTGTGGGAAGTCTCAGCATTTTCCTGAAGATTTGCGTTATCGTTTGCTTCAAAACCACTTCCAAGATCTATCTCACATGCATCATATACAGGAGTACCTATCCTTGTGGAAACATTTCTCCACTCAACATGCCCTCTCTGGAGAAGTTCCATGTTAACGATCTCCCTTATAAGTGGACCTGAAAGGAATTTAAGATCAAGGGATCTGACACGGCGCTCTACTTCTTTTGAAATGTCGTAAGCTTCATCCTTTTCGATTCCAGCTTTGCCGTGGAACCTTTCAGCAAGCTTTGTTTCCTTCATTAACTGATTGACAATGACATTGCGGTCCCAATCAACCATGTGTCCTGCTGTGGTTCGCACCTTTGGCATTATAGGGATATTGTGGCCATCGAGCGTTTTCTGTATAGCATGCTGTTTTGTTAATGGTGTCATACTGATATCTATCCCTTTATCTTCCTCTGCACGAACCTGTTTGTCAGTTCCCAGGTCTGACCTGTCAAGCTCTGTTTTTCCTTTTATATTAGTAGCACATACGTCCATCATTCCCACCTCAATTTGATTGCATTTAAATTATATTTCCCAATACTTCCAGGTTCACGTCAGAGCCATTGAACAGTTCCTTATGTGTTAAGAATTCATCGCCGATCTGAAGTACCGGGGCAGTCATGGTAAAAACACCATTGAATTTAAGTTCGGTCAAAGCTTCAGGAGTAGACATATCTGCAGTTGTGAAAGCAACTTCCTTTGACTTAAGTACCTTCTTTAATTGCTCGCATTTCGGGCAAGTCTTTGTTGTATATATAACCACTTCAACCATTTTCTCGTGTCCCTTCATTGTATATAATTAATTTATTATATTATTGCCGTTCTGAGGAGAAAAAACAACATCAATTGAAAAAACACCATCAAAAGGCATCATCATAATAATTGTTCTTATCACCAGAGGGTAAATTATACAAATGTCATATAGCTTAATAATGCTTTTTAAAACTGCATTTGAATACACAAAGAACAATATAGAAATCATGTATGAAACATATAAGATAATAGACCTGATAACATATATGATTCAGTACTGATAATATTTACATTTTGTAATTATAAATATACCTGGATTAAGACTTACTCCCACAAAAAAGCAAGTAAAAAGAAAAATACCTAAATTTAATATGAGCGATTCTTTTAAGAAATTCAGGCTAATTAATTGCCAAAAGATGTATATCATAAACTCTATTATAACACATAATCCGATCAAGGGGTGTAAAAAATAAATAAACAACTAAGCTCCGGCTGCAAGCCAATAAATGAACTTCTAGGAGGAGGTTTTGAGGCAGGAGTTGTAACACAGATATATGGAGAAGCCGGAAGTGGCAAGACAAATTTGTGTCTGCAGCTTGCAGTTGAATGTGTTAAAACTGGAAAAAAAGTAATATATATAGATACTGAGGCTATTTCCCCTGACAGATTCAAACAAATTGCCGGAGAGAATGCAAAGGAGATAGCACAGCAAATAATCATCTTTGAGCCTCATAATTTTGAAGAACAGTACGCTGCTGTCAAAGAAATAGAGAAACTCATACTGGAAAATATCGGCCTTATAATAATAGATTCTGCAACTGCTTTTTACAGATTAGAACTTGACCAGGAAGAATCAAGCATAAAGACCAGAAGGGAACTGGCAAACCAGATAGGTTTTGTACACGGCATTGCACGCAAACACAAGGTTGTTGCTGTTATAACCAACCAGGTCTACAGCGATATTACAACAGGTAAAGTAAGACCAATCGGTGGCAGTAGCATAGAGCACATATCAAAAACCATCATCCAGCTTGAAAAAACAGGAGATGGCACAAGAAGTGCAAAACTCTGGAAACACCGTTCACTTCCAGAAGGCGGGACCTGCAATTTCTCTATTACCAGTGAAGGCGTAAGGTGAAAAATATTTCAAGCTCTTGCTATTGTGATAAAACCTGTATGTCCTACTTTTGAGGTGGATGGCCTGGTACCTCTTGATGAGAATGATATCTCACGCTCGGTACATTCTATTGTTGTCACGTCACAGAAATGTGCAGCTTCAATTGCATCACGTATCTCTTTTGTCTGTTCAAAGAACGGAGAGTAAGTAGCAAGGAATCCTCCCGGATACAATATACCCTTTACATGAGGAATGACATCCTTTGAATTCTGAGTATCAAGGGTTATTAGATCAAACTTTTCGCCAATGTTCTTTATTTCATCAACAATGTCACCACAGCGAAGTTCTATATTATCAAGACCTGCATTTTCTACATTCTTACGGGCAACATCAACGAAATCTTCCTTGATATCATATGTCACAACACGTTTTGCAATGGAAGCAAGATACATGGCCAGTATACCTGAACCAGTCCCTGCATCCAGTACAGCGTCATTCTTATTGAGTCCGGTATAAGCGATTATCATGCCTATGTCCTTGGGCATCATTGGAGCACCAGTCCTTTTTGCATGGTGGAAGAAATCCGGCATTTTAGGACGCTGTATACTAAACTCCTGACCTTTGTGCGATACTACTGTGTCGCCAGGGGCCTTGTCCATGAGAGATGAAAGTTCTATAATACCAAAATTTGTGTGCAGCTGATCATCAGAAACCTTTGCGATAAACTCTTTGACCTTATCTTTATGATAGGTCTTCAGCAAAACCAATTCACCATTTAACATTATTTTACACCTGTAAGACATTTTTTTGAGGCATACCTGTTGGAAGGGATCGTGACAATATCCCTCTTAATAGAATGTTTGACCATTGAAAGATGAGCCATCATTTCATCGAATTCCAGGCTGTAGGCATCTGCAAGAGTCTCTGCATATTCAACCCCATCCCATGTGAGCACATATTCATAGCTCTGCCGGAACCTGCAATTTTTTTCATAGTAACGAAGATCCTCATCAACGATACCCATGGCAACAAGTACCTGTATATCCTCAAATACCTTCTCACAATATGGAAATCCATATCTCTCATGAAAGGAATAATCAAAAAGGTTCTTTAGCCTTGGGAAACCACTTAGTTCACGGATGGTACGATAGAGCCAGGTAATATGCCGAAGACGTGGGATCGAGATGTAACCTGCTTCCTCTTCAGTGAAGAGACTATGCACAGCATAGAACAACAGGATTATGCCCTCTATAGGCAGATATTGATCCTCACGGGTATAATTAAGCAGCCGGGGTGAAAGGTCATCGACCACCCTGCGCAGCTCTAAGAGAACAGCATTTGAATCTTTGTTCATGACAACGTCCGGGTGAGAGAAAGCAGTGAGTGATAACTGTCGTGATATGGCCCGAACCAGACCATTGGCCAGTGCAGACTCATCGTAGAAGAAGCCATCTTCCCCATCCATCGCTATACGCATACTTTTAGGAACACCTGAGGCTACAGTAAGGTCCACAAGTACATCCCCAAGTTCCCGGACAAGTCTTGTCTCAAGCCTTTTTGTAGCCTCCCCATGACGAGCAATTGTGGAGAGTGCCATCCTTGTTGATGGTCTGATAATTTTCTGACTCAGTCTTGCTACCGGCACGTATAAACTACCATCGCGCAGATCATCCAGTAACTTACATGATTTTTCAGATGCATTGGACCGGATGAAATTGAGCAGCTCGTTATCATTATATTCAGTGAAGAAGCGAACGACCTCGTCCTTTGCAATATTTACTCCTGATGCATTCTTAAAATGCTCAAGTGCATCCTCAAGTGCATAGAGTAACATCACACGAGCAGCCTGTGTCTTTGGATTGTGTATGACCGCAGTATAATGATGAGCCCTGGATATGAGCAAAGATTCAGCAGCTGTCAGAGCCATATCGCTCCCATAGCCTGAGCCATCTGAGCTTCCCAGCATAACATTTCCATCCTTGATGATGAGACTGCCGATTATCTGGTCGACATCTATGAGCCCGAAAGAAACACCAGTATGATATGAGTCACGCAGGAGAAAATCGATCCTGTCAGCATCCATATCACCTGCGATTATTTGAGCAAGATACGGTTTTGAAATGGACTGAGCATCCCCGGTAGCTATTTTTGAGATCTCATCAAAGAAGTGGAACGGATCTGTAGCAAATTCTGATTCCACATGCCGTGCGATATAATTATCCTGTGGTAGCAATCTGGAAATAATGTCCTTCGAGAATGCCTCATGTTTGATGATTTTCTTACCCTCGATAGCTGGTTGCAACAGAGGATTGCGTTTAAGCACACTCTCAACTGCATGGGAGAATGCAGAGTGACCCACATCATGCAGAAGTCCTGCAAGACGTATCTTGCGTATGTCTTCCTCTTCAAGTGACAGGGACTGGCCTATTACAGATGCCATATGCATGGTTCCGATGCTGTGCTCAAAACGCGTGTGATTGGCACCAGGATAAACATGATCAACTAAGCCCAATTGCCGTATATGACGCAGGCGCTGTACGTGCCTGGTGCTCAGGAGCATCTGCTCAAACTCATCAAGTATGATGGTCTTGTGAACAGGGTCATGGATTATCAGGGGTTTTTGCATTGGCAGATATTAGGAGAACGGAGTATATAAAAGGAAGGCAAATGAATTATTCAATCCCCATATGACATAAAAGTGAATATTTTGACCTTTACATTTTTATCTCAGTTCATACCTATAAAAGAGCAGATAGCATGAGAACCATAAACTGGAATAACGAAAATAATTCTATTGTAATGATAGACCAGACACTACTCCCACTGGAGTACAAGGTCATTGAATGCAAAACACTTGCCTTGCTCTGTGAGGCTATCAAGTCCCTGCGTGTAAGGGGTGCTCCTGCTCTGGGAGCTGCCGGTGCCTATGGTATCGCACTTGCCGCAACTCTTAGCAGTTCCAGCAGCATGGAAATCCTCACCAGGGATCTGGAGATAGCTGCAAAGACAATAAAGGCAACTCGTCCCACTGCAATTAACCTTGCATGGGGTGTTGACAGAACCATGAGTGCCATCTCGGATGCATACGACCGTGATGGTATCAAAGACGTAGTGCTGTCTGAAGCCAAGAATATTGCTGATGAAGATGTGACAAAAAACAAAAAAATTGGAAAATACGGCGCAAAGCTGCTGGAAGATGGTGATACAGTTATGACTCACTGCAATGCAGGAAAGATGGCATGTGTGGACTGGGGAACAGCACTTGGAGTTATCCGCTCTGCTGTTGAAGCAGGTAAAGAAATAAATGTCATTGCCTGTGAGACAAGACCACTGAACCAGGGAGGCAGGATAACAACCTGGGAACTCATGCAGGATAATATAGATGTGACACTCATCACTGATTCCATGTCAGGACATGTTATGAGCAAGGGCATGGTCGACAAAGTGATCGTAGGTGCTGACAGGATAACAGCAGATGCAGTCTTCAATAAAATAGGAACCTATACACACTCAGTGATTGCAAGAGAACATGAGATACCGTTCTTTGTTGCAGCACCAATATCCACATTTGACCCGAACAACTGGGAAGACACCGTTATTATTGAGCAGAGGGATGCAAATGAACTACGCTTCTTTAAGGATGTGCAGATAGCACCTGCTGATGTAAAAGTGTATAATCCCGCATTCGATGCAACACCAATGGAGAATGTCACTGCAGTTATCACAGAAAAGGGAGTATTCTATCCACCTTTTTTGCTGGATGAATTGCTTGTATGAAGGCACAGTCTTTTAAACCATTAATTACATGGAAGGAACAAATAAATTAATAAGAAACAATAATATCTAATTAACAATAGATATAAACAATAAATACGGAGATAAAAATGGCAAAGAAAAAATCCAGCGGCAACGGTTTGATGTCATCTGCCGGTCTTATGCGCTACTATGAAGCTGACAAAAGAGCAATACAGGTTGACCCGAAAACTGTTATGATCTTCGGTGTAGTTATAGGACTTATTATCATCATAGTTAGTGCAAACTTCGGAATGTGGCCAATAGCATAAGCCATATCCCAATTATTTTTAAAAAATAAAATAGTAAACTATCAGGAGCGCATTTCCTTGATAGCGGAGCATATCCTTCTGGACAGATGAGTCTTTGCTGCAGCATTATCTATAAGTACCCTACCACTAGCTTCCCACCAGCTGCGGGGGTAAGCCTTGTCTGCTTCCAGCTCAGGATTGAGTCCCAGTTTTTGTGCCGCAAGATTGATCTCATTAAGGGTCGGGGATTCCACAGATGTTTTCCTGGAAATGATACGTCCGTCACGCCTTGATTTGGTCTTATCGATATACGCAGGCCATATGACCAGTTTACCCCTGTCTTTCATCAACATGAGTCTAACAATGCAACTCATTGAATTTAAATTTGTCCTGAAAATGAAAGTTCAGCAAATCCTCATTAAAGCAACAAATACAAAATCAGCTCAAAGATATAAATTTTAAACCCAGTGTGCAAAGTTGCGATAACTAATTTATTCAGCTTTTTTAAGGACATAGGACAGCAGATACGGCAAATCTTCAGTGTTATATAATGTCCTTTCAAACTCTAACATAATTTCCACCATGCTTTGAAAAATACAGGATTACTGAGGATAATGGATAAGATTTAAGTATAGAGAATACTGCCTTGTACCCATGATAGACACCCCCAGAGAATTAAAAATTGAAACTGAAGTTGAAGACTTTATCCGCAATTCTAAAAAAGACTACCGTCTGTGCACTACCTGTGGCGGGCCTGCCATAGTCTCTGCAGACATGAGTACACCCAAGGATTCAGACATAAAGATGAAGATGGGAGACAACACTTTACATATATCCAAAGTACAGGCAAAGTATATCAGACAGATTGAGATGAGAATGTTGCGTGGGTATCTTAACTACTGTAAAAGAAAGGGAATTGAAGAGTGCTAATACTCTTCATCCAGTGATTCATTTATATTTCTCAGCACCTGGGCAACGAGCAACTGAACCTCTGTGGCATACTCTTCAGGAACCTCGCTTCCTTCTGTGTCCATGAGCTTTTTTATATCCGTTAGCATCTGGTGGATCATCAATAGCATTTCTTCCTGCGTTATAAGGCCTGCATAATATGCATAAAAGAACGTAGTGCCGCTGCGTTGAACTTTTTTTTTGAAAGACGCCCTGGCATTTGAGACTTCCTGCCTTGAATAAGACTCATCCATGAAAGGAACAAGCTCTGGCAGGTTCTCGCCTATCCATGTCATTTCAGACTGATTGGAGAGATTCTTAAAATCAGCACACATCCTGGAGATGACCCACTCCCTTGCCGTAAGATGTGTTGTCTCTTTCAAAAACCGGGTTACATCAGAATAACTTTTGTTATTCATCTTTTTGAATTTGCGGTATTTATTCATGGACATTCAACCATTATAAAGCTGATATACATAAGGTATTGCAGCCATTGTATTACATACTAGTATTCCAACATATTTAAGAATAAGCTATACAATTCAGAAATAGAATGAAAATACTCATCCCTACAGATGGTTCAATTTACTCTTCAAATGCAGCCAAAGTTGCAGGAAAGATAGCTTTAGAACATGACTATGAACTAATTATCCTCCATGTCGTCCCAAGCAAGGGATTCTCAAGGAAGACATGGCAAAAAAATGGTGCTGAACAGGTTATTTCCACAATAGTAGACATTCTTGTGAATACAGGATGCGACAGGGATAAAATAAAAACCATCATAGAAGATGGTAACGCTCCTGAAAAAATAGTAGAGGTTGCTGAAGATATGAGTGTTGATCGCATAATTATTGGCACACAGGGCAAGAATGGCCTGAAAAAACTGGCCGGGTCTGTCACTGGAAAAGTACTGCAGATATCTGACATACTGGTACTGGTAGTCCCACCGAACTACACAATTACACAATTTAAGATCTGAATCCAGAAACGAATAATTAAAAATAAAGCTGGACATCAAATTGTTCATTACAGAATAGCTAACGCCTTTTTTATTGTTTCTTTTCCTGAACGGACATCTTCAATTGAGAAAACTTCCATATTGTAGATGCCTTTGTAGTTCTTCAGCTCTTTCAAGGCAGTATAATCAATAGTACCTGCACCAGGAGCCATATGCTCATCTCCGTCATACTCACCGGTCCAGATCCCGCCATTATCGTGGACATGCACGTGAATCACATGTGGAGCAAGGGTCTTTGCAAATTCATGAAGCTTTACAGAGTCACCACCGCAGGTGAGGTTCGCATGACCTATATCGAAGGTTGCACCAAGATTATCAGAATTGACTTCAGTCACAGCCCGAACAAGTTCTTCGGCATTGCAACACATGTTACCAGTTGAAGTGCCTTCTTTGTTCTCAAGTCCCAGCATAACTCCGCATTCCTCAGCATAGGCAGCAAGGGTTTTCAGATTGGATATCATTTTTTGGAAACAGGCTTCATGATCACTGTCAAATCTACCTGGATGCAGTACAATAGCCTTTGATCCAAGTCTTGAAGCAAGTTCAATAGATTCCCGAATTAGACGAAACTCCCTGTCACCCATACTAGCTGTGTCAACTACCACATCTTTAGGATAAGTTGGAACATCTGCAAAATAAGGGGCATGGAGAGACGTTTGAAGATCAAATACCGAAAGTTCGTCAATTATTGACTCAATGAGACCTTTCTGTAATATAGAATTCTTATATACACCGAGTTTTGGCATGTATAGCTCTACTGACTCTAATTCGGAAGCAATTTCGGAAAAGCTACCTGCAAAGGATGAAGCACCTAATATCATGGCTAACAGGATAGACTAGCCAATGATAAGATTTTTGCTTTGTTTCCAGGAACCAAAATACTTATCTAAATTAAAGAGTACCACCAAACAATGAAACTTTATGCGCCCCACGTGGGCCACCTTGAAGGGCTTGAGGAATTGCTTACCGGTTCCAATGATATATATGGGATTTATATGGCCGGTACTCCCGATTATGTAGGAACTGGCAGAACTAATCTCAGTGCACCGGGACTTGAGGAGATAGCCGAGCAAACCGAATATGCCCATGATAAAGGCGTCAAAATGGAAATCGTCCTTAACAGTTCATGTATGGGCGGACAGCACCTCACCCCTGAAGGATACAACAGGATCAACTGGTATTTTAAGCAGCTCAATAATCAGGGAATAGATTCCATAACTGTTGCAGAGCCTTATTTTGTGGAAATGCTTGCAAAGGAATATGATATGGAAGTTGTAGTATCAGTCCTTTCATTTGTGGATTCTCCGCAGAAGGCAGAGTTCTATGAAAATCTTGGAGCAGATACTATAGTAATAGATCCGGTGGTCAACCGCGATTTCGCTAAGCTTGAAGCGATCCGAGATGCGGTTTCCACCGATCTGAAATTACTTGTGAACGAAGGCTGTCTTTACCAGTGCCCCCTCAGATATGCACACTTCAATTTTTTCTCCCACGCAAACGGACCGGGACCAAAACTCAATGTACTTGATGACTACTATTATTACAAATGCCTTTCACTCAGGATAAATGACCCGCAACAACTTATCAAGTCCCCGTGGATAAGACCGGAAGACCTCGGAGAATACAGGCATATAACGGACATATTTAAGATAGGGGGAAGGACACATTTCCCCAACTGGATACTTAACAATGTCCAGGCCTATGCAAATGAATCATATGATGGTAACCTCATGGACCTGCTGGATTGTCCCAAGGACCTCAAAGATCTGTTCTATATACCTAACAAAGAACTTGATGCTGCAATATCCCAATGGAAACAATGCACTAAGGTCTGTAATAAATGTGGGTACTGTCAAAAGCTGGCAGAAAAGATTATTAAAGTATATTCCACTGAAGGCTGCGAAACTATACTCAAGCCCCTGAAAGAAAATGGAGGGCAATAATGACAATTACAGAGATATTAGCAAATAACCGTGGTGATCTTGAGACAAAGCTGAGAAACCTGCTGGCAAAACCGGTTTTTATCATAGAGATGGATGTTTTTGCCCTCCCTTGTGGATGCAAAGGAATTACCATAAACACCAGAGGCTTGCAATACGATGACCTTGAGATATTTGAGGAATACATCAACGAATATTTGAAAACGACATCAGAGAATCTAGAGATAGAACCGTCTTTCCTTTTTGCAAGGGTTGTGCCGGGTACAGCTGAAATAGCCTCACTTAACAGTCGTGTACTTTGCAATAGATGTTACATGGATTTTGCCCGAGGTACTGGCAAAAGACCAAGACCGGATATATATATACTTTACTTTACACGCCGGGATTGAAAAATAGCCAACTCATATAAATACAAATATATATTTATACCGTTGGCTGTTCTTCATTTTTTTTGCTACATATCCACAAAAGACCTCTTTTAAATTGGATCCATACGAAAGCTTTAAGAAGTATTTAATATAATGCAATCCACCTACATTAGTTTACGCCATGCCAATTATAATAAAACCTTTAAAAAACAATTATTGTAATTTTGGCGCAATTTACTTAATACAAATATAAAAGGAGGAAATGTGAATGGAACCGCTCACAGGTATGGGTGTACTCGCACTTATGGGAGCAGCTGCAACTATTGCAGGTGCCTCTGAGGACCTTGAATCAGATATTGGGTCACAAAGTAACCCAAACTCACAAGTGCAGTTAGCACCCCAGATGATGTATCCACACAGGATTTATAGTAAAGCTATTTCGGGTGAACCACCTTCAAATGCGCTTATGTGCGCAATTGGTGGAACAGTAGCATCCGTTTTGATTAGTATTAATACATCTGCAATACTGGCATTGGTCATTGGATCGATTATTGCTGCAGCAATACATGGCACTTATTCAGTAACAGCATATTTTGGCAGATCAGCAAGTCAGAAACGTTTTAAACAACCAGTTTACCTTGATTTGATTAGAAGTCATACGCCCGTAATCATAGGATATTCCTTTATCACAACATTCTGTATACTTGTTGTATCATATCTTATGGTAACTGTAATGGCACACCCCTTTTCACTGCCACTTCTGGCATTCATTTGGGGAATCGCTGTAGGTGCGATCGGCTCATCAACAGGTGATGTACACTACGGTGCAGAACGTCAATTCCAGAACGTCGAATACGGCTCAGGCCTTAATGCTGCAAACTCAGGTAACATCGTAAGAAAAGCAGAATCCGGTCTGAGAAATGGTATCGACAATTCATGGTTCTGTGCAAAATTCGGAGGACCTGTTACAGGTCTGGCTTTTGGTATGACCGTGTTTCTCAGTGGTTGGATCACAGCTCTCTTTGACCCTTCAAAGGGAGATTCTATTGGCTGGGTTTCAGTCATAGCAGGTGTGATCATTGTACTTAGCCTTATATTATGGAACAGGAGCATTGAAGTTGCTGCACGCGCTGCATATGGAACATATAAAGAAGATGAAGTAGATGTAGAGGTGGCAGCATGATCGATATAGCAGGCATTTTGATGAGTAACATGTCCTACCTGATCCTCATCACACTTGGTGGAGCACTTATTTCATGGAGTGTTCACTTCGTACCCGTAGGTGGTGCTCCGGCAGCTATGGCACAGGCAACAGGTATCGGCACAGGTACTGTTCAGCTTGCAGCTGGTGCAGGTCTTACAGGTCTTGTAACAGCAGGCGCCATGATGCAGGTAACAGATAATATGGCATTAATTATTGCATCCGGCGCAGTCGGTGCAATGATAATGATATCCGTAACAATGATGGTAGGAGCATTGGTATACACATATGGTGTTGGTTGTCCACCTGCATCAGCAAAGGTCAAGTACGACCCAATTACAAAGGACAGGCAGGACCTCTATGTTTCACAGGGTACTGAAGGACATGGGCTTCCAACTGTGTCTTTCGTAAGTGGTGTAATTGGTGGCGCACTCGGTGGATTTGGCGGCGCAGTTATATACTACTCCCTTATGAGCATTGAGAACGGACTTCCTCTTGTAGACCTTGTAGGTATAGCCAGTGTTTTCGCAGTAGGTATCTTCTTCGTTAACTCAGTAATACCATCCTATAACATTGGAGGAACCATCGAAGGTTTCCACGACCCTAAGTTCAAGAGATTTCCAAAAGCAGTAATCTCATCATTAATAGCAACATTCGTTTGTGCAATTCTCGCTGTGTTGTCCATAGGAGGTCTGTAAATGTCAGCAGGAGGAAGTGGAGCAGCCGCAGAGGCAATCCCACAGAATAAGATCATAGCCTTCGGCGTTCTAGGCGGAATTATCGGAATATATGCAGCATATTTCCTGGTGGACATGGTTGGACAGTATATGTCCTTTATCGGTGCACTTGGCGCAATATGCGGAATTATATGGGGCGCAGCAGCTGTTAGAAGAGTAGCAAGCTACGGACTTGGTACAGGTGTACCATCAATCGGTATTCTTGCACTTGGTATGGGTATACTTGCAGCCACATTCGGACTTTCAGTTGGAGGCGTTGCAGGACCGATAATCGCACTTATTACAGCAGCACTATTTGGTCTTCTTATAGGTGTTCTTGCAAACAAAATACTCAAAATGGGCATTCCAATCATGGAAATTGCCATGACAGAAATCGCAACAGCTGGTACGATCACCATCATTGGTCTTGCTATCGCAATGACCGGAACATTTGACTTTGCAATTGTACTTAAGCAAGTCATCAGTACCGGATACATTGCTGTTATCTTCATAGCAGGAGGACTTGCTATACTTCATCCATTCAATGCAAACCTGGGACCTGACGAGAAACAGGACAGGACACTCATAGTTGCATTGGAAAAAGGTGCACTGGCAATGGTAGTTGCAGGAATAGTTGCAAGCATAAACGAAGGAGCATCCGGCTCACTTACTATCCTTATAGGACTTGCACTATGGTACATAGGATTCAGCGGTTACTATGAGCGTGTAAAGAGAGATGCATACGTAGTAGTTGGCAGTGGCCAGTTACCTACAAAGGAGGAATTAGAATGAGCATGGTACATGCAGTCCCGGAAGCACATCTTGTACTGGATCCACTTACATCCCTTCTTGCAGCAGAAAGAGAGGATATAATTGCTTATTCAATGGATCCTGTAATGGCACAGCTTGACGAACTTGACAAAATAGCTGATGACCTGATCAACTCCCTGTCACCAAGCAAAGAATTGATGAACTCATTCCCAGGACGCGAACAAACAGCATACAAAGCAGGTTTCTACGGCAACACTTTCTACGGTGTAATAGTAGGCCTGGGAGTCGCAGGACTTATGCTTCTGGTCATGGGCGCATTAGGAGTGATGTGAAATGGTAGATAAAAGAGAACCTGCAGCAGGCTGGCCAATACTTAAAGGTGAATACGATGTCGGCGACGTTAAGAACTGTGTTGCAGTCGCAACATGTGGTTCACACCTTGCAGCAGGTCCACAGTTAGATGCAGGTGCATGTGTAACAGGCCCATGTAAGACCGAGAACCTTGGTCTTGAAAAAGTAGTTACACACGTAATATCAAACCCTAACATCAGATTCCTCATTGTAACCGGATCTGAAGTAAAGGGCCATATTACAGGTGAAGCAATTGTCAAAATCCATGAAAATGGTGTGAAAGATAACAGGATTATCGGTGCAAGTGGTGCAATTCCTTATGTGGAGAACCTATCAGAAGAAGCAATAGAGAGATTCCAGCAGCAGGTTGAATGTATCGATCTCATCGGTACTGAGGACATGGATGCTATTGTTGCAAAAATCAAGGAATGTGCAGCAAAGGATCCTGGAGCTTTCGATGCAGACCCATTGGTAGTTGAAATAGGAGACGAAGCAGATGGCGATGGCGAGGAAATTGGCGGACTTAAGCCAATGGCAGCTGAAATTGCAACCATCAGAAGCAGGATACTGAACATCAATAAAGAAATGATGGCAATTGGTAACCTCAACAAGTTCCACTCTGGTATACACGCTGGTAAGATAGAAGGCGCAATGATAGGCCTTTCGATCACATTGGCACTCCTTGGAATGTTGCTGTTTGGAGGTTACTGATATGGCAGAAGAACAAGAATATGGAAAAGGCGTACCAATGGTTATAAACCCACAGATGGGACCCATTGAAGCCGTAGTTGAGGATATCCGTTACAGAGCCCAGCTTATTGCAAGAAACCAGAAACTCGATTCAGGAGTATCTGCAACAGGCGTGTCTGGATTTATAGCAGGTTTTGTATTTGCGTTGGTAATGGTAGTAATAATACCTATGTTCGTCTGGAAGGTGATGTAAAATGGCTGATAACAGCGACAAGATACCAAGCGTAGTTACAAACCCGGAAGATTTCAACGCAGTACTTGAGAAACTCAACAAGATAGATGAGAAGATCGAGTTTGTTAACAGTGAAGTAGCACAACGTATCGGAAAGAAAGTAGGTAGAGACATAGGAATATTATACGGAGCTGTTGTTGGGATAATCACGTTCCTGCTTTATGTTCTGTTCCTTGCGCCTATGCTCGGTATTTAAAATAGAGAGGTTGTTCATATGTTTAAATTTGACAAAAAGCAAGAGGTATTCGATGTTGGCGGAGTTAAGTTCGGTGGCCAGCCAGGTCAATACCCAACAGTACTTATAGGAACCATGTTCTACAACAGGCACAAGATTGTGACTGATGAGGACAAGGGTGTCTTTGATGTAGAGGCTGCAAACAAATTATGGCAGTCAATGGTTGATATGGGACAGATCACTGGTAACCCAATCGTAAACCAGATTGTAGGAGAAACACCGGAAGCGATCAAAAATTATATCGACTGGTTCATTGAAGTCGATGAAAAGACACCATTCCTTATTGACTCATCCGCAGGCGATGTACGTGCAGCTGCAGCAGCCTATGTGACAGAAATCGGCGTAGCTGACAGGGCAATATACAACTCGATCAACGCCAGTGTCCATGCTGACGAGATTGAGGCAGTCCGAGACAGCGACATCAATGCATCCATTGTCCTTGCATTCAATGCAACTGACCCAAGTGTAAAAGGAAAACTTGAGATTCTTGAGAGCGGCGGTACAGGTCAGGAAAAGGGTATGATTGATATCGCAAAGGAATGTGGGATCACAAAGCCATTGATCGATGTAGCAGCAACACCACTGGGCGCAGGTTCCGGTGCATCCATAAGAGCAGTAATTGCAGTTAAAGGCCACCTTGGACTTCCTGTTGGTGGTGGATACCACAACATGGCATCTGCATGGGACTGGATGAAGACTTACAAAAAGCAGTTTGAAACAAGAGAAGAGAGGCAGGCAATCTACATGCCAGCTGATATAGGAACAAACCTTGTACCACAGATACTTGGATCAAACTTCCAGCTCTTCGGACCTATTGAGAACACTGACAAAGTATTCCCCGCAACAGCAATGGTTGACATTATGCTTGCAGAGACTGCAAAGGAACTCGGCCTTGAGATCATGGACGAGAACCACCCAATCAACAAGCTGGTTTAAGACCAGCTTTCTTTTTTTATTTATTAGCAATTTATTAAGGAGCCGCAGGTATTATTTCGCACAGCAACCTGCTTAGCAATGTATATCTACAATTCATATGATTAAAGACTGGACTCTATGAGCTTCCAAATGAGGAAGAGCTAATAAAAGGAACCAGTTATAATAAGCGTAAGATTGCAAAGAGCAAAATAATTAAAGCAACAAATACTATCAGCTAGAATGAACGATGCAATGCTGATATGGGACAATCCTTTGTTGTTCGAAAAACTGTTCAAAGAGCATGGAATAGAGTGTCAGAGAATTGTATCTGAATCAATTGGTACACCTTTTACTCCGGCATGTAAATGTGTGATTATTCCAACTGGTTTTGCGAATAAGGAATACACGAAGATCTTGCCTGGAATTGAAAAGAACGCTAAAAGCTTCGAGAAATTTGTACGCAGAGGTGGCAACCTCGTAATATTCAGCCCCTTGGTCCCCCATTACAAATACGACTGGCTTCCAATGGAACTGGAATACGTACAGCAACAACAGCAAGTAACCCCTGTCTGCAAAACAAACGACCATGAAGCACAATGCCTTGTTGAAGATACATGCTCTGAAGTGGAATTTGACGGGTACTTTTCAAAAACAGATGGAGATATTGTATTTACCAGTGATGAAGGAAATCCACTTCTGGTAGTAAAAAAAATAGGAGAAGGAAGGATAATTGCCACAAGCATACATGAATTCCCATCTGATAAATTCCTGAAATGGATCATTGAAACTGCAAAAATGAGTAAATTATAGATGGGAATGAACATCGTAATTTAAGAAACTATTGTTAAATTTCCCTTGAATCTTTTGTCAATTTATTGGAAAATATACAAAATCAGAATTTATTAACTTATTTTAAAGGCGTTTTTTGTCCTTCAAGCAAATAGCACCAGAGCTAAAGCTCCAGTTATATCTGACTGCCAAAATCCTTCTCAAGCTGCTCTACAATATCTGCAGCATCAGGGATTCTGAGTACAAAGAGTCCAAAGCATGGTTTGATGAACTGGAAGAATACCTCGTCCCCTTTTACTCCAACCGGAACATTATCCCCCATAAGAGCCACACCACGCAAGCGATAACCACCGGGAACGTGATAAACCTTATCAGATTTTTCCTGGATGAGTTCTTCACACTGAGCCGGAGTAACTCCTTTTGAGAGTATTTCAAAGGGAATGTCATTGATACAAGCCATGGTACTACCTTATAGATTATTCAACAATAACAAGTTCGCCAGTCTTTATACCTTTTTCTACGATACGACCTACTATTTTCCCACCAGTCATACTGGCAGCTTTTTCAGCCTGATCAGGCGGAAGTATGATCACAAAACCCATTCCCATGTTGAATGTCCTGTACATTTCAAGATCATCAACATTGCCTTCTTCCTGAAGGAACCTGAAGATAGGATTTGGTTCTATCGGATCAGTGAAATCAAAACCAAGATCTGTCACACGTTTAAGTTTCAATAGACCGCTGCCCGTAATATGCGCAAGACCATGTACTTCACATTCTTTAATGACATCAAGGACTTCCATGTAGATACGAGTCGGAATCAGAAGCTCGTCACCTATTGTAGTTGATGTATCATAAGGGAACTTATCTTGATATGAATAGGAAGATTCGTCAACTATTTTTCTGACAAGAGTGTAACCATTACTGTGAACACCATCACTTGGAATACCAACAATTGCATCCCCAAGTTGGACCTTTTCCCCTGTAATGATCTTATCTTTTTTGACCATTCCCAGACAGGTGCCTGCAAGGTCAAAACCTTTCACAACATCAGGGAGTGTTGCCGTTTCACCGCCAACTATTGACATGCGTGAGATCTCAGCACCCTTTCTCAGACCTTCACCTATCTGAGCTGCAAAGTCCTCATCATGTTTTTCAAGGGCAAGATAATCAACAAATGATATCGGTTCGGCACCTATGGCAAGCAGGTCATTGACATTCATTGCAATACAATCAATCCCCACAGTATTCCACCGCTTCATCTCATTTGCTATCAGCACCTTGGAACCCACACCATCTGTAGCAAGAGCAAGAGCATACTCACCAAAGTCTATAAGGCCTGCATAATGACCGATACCGGTTAAAGGAGCACCCAGACCCTCACGCTTGTAATTCATACCCTTTGTGAGTACCTTAATAGTCTCTTCTTCTTTTTTGATGTCAACCCCGGAATCCGCATAGGTTAGGTGTTTATCGTTCATTTGAAATCCCTGCATTATTATCAAGTTCAAATTCTTTGTGTAAGGTACGCACAGCATCAAGTGATTCCTTTGAACTTACTACAAAGGAAATATTGTGCTGTGATGAGCCCTGACTAATCATAATAATATTTATACCGGATTTTCCAAGAGAGTTGAATACTTTTCCTGCAACTCCTGGAATGCCATCCATTCCTGCACCAACAACAGCAACTACACAGATATCACGATCATAGGCAATGTCGCCCACTACATTGTTTGTGAATTCTGATCTTATTGCTGCTACTGCCGTTTCAAGATGGTCCTCATTGACCACCAGGGACATGTTAGCTTCAGAAGAACCCTGACTGATCATAATAATATTGACACCTGCATTTGCAAGTGTGGAAAATACCCTAGCAGCCGTACCTATTGTGCCCACCATTCCGGCTCCACACATATTAATAAGAGCCACTTGATCAATAAGAGATACTGCCTTGACGACCTCCTGTGTCTGGTGCTGTTCTGCAACGATCAAGGTACCTGGAAAATCCGGCTCAAAGGTATTCTTTACACGTACAGGTATCTTGTGCCTGATGGCAGGCTCGATGGTCCTTGGATGAAGAACCTTGGCACCAAAAAATGAAAGCTCCATAGCCTCAACATATGAGATCTGAGGTATTGGGCTTGCATCCGGTACTATTTTTGGATCTGTGGTCAATATTCCATGAACCTCTTTCCAAAGCCATATTTCATCAGCATTGATAGAAGCACCTATAATGGATGCGGAGAAATCAGAACCACCACGCCCAAGGGTAGTAATTATATCCTGTTTGTTTTGGGCAATAAAACCAGTAACCACCGGAATGTGATCCTTGAGTAAAGGACAGAGCCTCTCATGTACCTGAGAATAACTGTCTTCAAGTGGCTTTGCATCCCCATAATTGGAATCTGTGACAATACCTGCCTCCCCACCTGTTAATGCTTTTGAAGGAGTGCCAAGTGAGCGGATAGAACCGCTTACAATAGGTACAGCCAGACGCTCGCCGTATGAAGAAATATAGTCTATTGAACGTTTGCTCAGTTCACCAAGATAGCATATACCGATCAAAGCCTTTTCCAGCTCATCGACCCTGCTGTCTATTATCTCTATACATTCTGACCTTATCTTATCATTATCAATAGCAACGTTAATTGCATCATAATGCTTTTTGGACAGATCAGCAATGAATTCTTTGACCTGGGTCACTTTGCCATTTATTGACACCTCTTTTGCAGTGCTCAGTAATCCGTTTGTAACACCACCGAGTGCAGAGGTCACTGCCACAAGTTCATTACCATCCACGTGGTATTGCCTTAAAAGCTCTGCCACATGTAGGATCTTTTTACCGTTCTCCACGGAAGTTCCACCGAACTTCATTACGATTCTCATGATACAATCACGTCTAGTTTGTCAGCTAATTTTGTCTATAAACAGTGCAGACTAATATAAAGATTATGAGTAAAGCAAATATGCTTCCAAGGAAGATAAAATGAAGAAATCACTTGAATTTATTAAAGAATATTACAAAAACAACAAACACTCCTACAGTAACAAACAGAGATACAATATTTGAAATATTAGATGTGGAAGGCAACGATGGCATGGTCAGATTAGCGGACCTGCCAGAAGTTTTTTCATTTCCAATGCCTTCTGTAGCTGAATTTTTCATTTTGATAATTGATTCCGTAATATTTTCCTTTATGTTGACAGATACCGAAAAATCCTCAGAATAATATGAGATTTCATCATCTTCATCAATTGTCATAAGTGTTGCTTTATGCACCCCAGCATCCAGTTCATCAGTCACCGTTTTATAAATTCCCGGATTTACATATCTTCTGGAATCCACAAATTCACCATCGACCATAATTCGGACCGCTGGAAAAGAATCATTTACATAATAATTGACAATAGCAACACGTCCAGCCTTTAATCCTCCATCAACCGGAGACTCGACATTTATGTCGATACCATCCATGTATCCATTGTCATCATCAACAGCAAATATTGATTTTGGTTGCAATGAAACATGTTTAAGAAAAACAGTCATTGAATCATCAGTCTCAAAAAAAGCCTTCACATTTGCAAGGAAAATCGTCTGTACTTGTTTGTTAGAATAAAATGTGTAATAGAAATATTCCCCTTCTTCAACTTCATCCTCTTTTACCAGTTTCCCGTTAAGCCTGAGCTCCAGAGATACTTTTCCATCATCTATATCGGTAGCTTTAAGGGTATAAAGACCTGCCAGTTCAAGCTCTGAATCATCTTTTAAGGTATAACTCTTATCCAGAATTAGATAATCGTCAACATCTTCCACAGGATCGATATATTGTTGAATACAAATGTTGGAATATACCTCATTATCAGATTTTTTCACAGAACCTTCCGGAGTGATCCTCAGAATTAAGTAATCAGTTTCTGTTTCGCCATCATCATCTTCAACTATTGAACGGATATACTCAAACGGATAATCTTCTTTGGCCAAATTTTCAATCTGCTTGACCTCTTCCCCATTAAGATATAATTCTATCAGGATGTCACCACTGTTGCTGTTCATATCCACAACTTTAAATGAGTAACCTTGCTCCAGGGAAATCTCATCCTCTACAGTTACGGCAGGTTCTGAATAATGTATTATCGCTTCTGTTCTGATACCTGAAACCGGGGAAATGCACAAAATAAGCATACAAATGAAGATAATTACAAAATGTATATATTTCATCGAAACCTCACATGATTAGACTGGGTAAAATTATATGATTTATACTACTTGGCTGACATATAATAAAGACTTATAGTTTTTATTTACTTATAATAATATTGGTGAAAATATGAAATGCATAGTACTTATCGGAGATGGCATGGCAGATGAGCCCTTGGAGGAACTTGGAGGAATGACAGTTCTTCAGAAAGCCAACACAAGCAATATGGATTATATCACCATATATGGCAGAGCAGGACTGGCACAAACAGTCCCTGAAGGATTTCCACCTGGAAGTGACGTGGCGAATATGTCAATACTGGGCTATGATCCGAAAAAGTACTATTCAGGAAGGGCACCTCTTGAAGCTGCAAGTATGGGTGTGGATCTCGAAAAGGACGATGTTGCATTTCGCTGTAACCTTATAACTATTAAGGATGAACTTATAAGCGATCACAGCTCCGGACATATCACTAATGAGGAAGCGAAGGAACTAATAGAGATTATAGATTCTGAACTTGGCAATGATAAACTCAGTTTCCATCCGGGCATCAGTTACAGGCATCTTATGGTAGCAAAGGAAGGACTTGGAGCTAATACAGAATGTGTACCACCACATGATATTGTAGATGAGAACAGGCATGAACACATGCCAAAGGGAGAAAACAGTGAGATAATCTCTGAACTTATCGAAAAATCCATGAAGATACTGGAAAGCCATGCAGTAAATAAAAAGAGAGTTGCCGAGGGAAAGAATCCCGGAAATTCCATATGGCTTTGGGGCCAGGGATTTGCACCTGCATTCATCCATTTCAACGAATTATACGGACTCAAAGGAGCTATAATCTCAGCTGTAGACCTTGTAAAAGGAATCGGCATCTATGCAGGGCTTGATGTTATTGAGGTTCCTGGAGCCACAGGATACCTGGATACAAACTATCTTGGTAAGGCCGAGTATGCCATAGAAGCCCTCAAAGACCATGATATCGTGTTCGTGCACGTGGAAGCGCCAGATGAGGCAGGACACATGGGAGATATGAAGGCTAAAATACAGGCCATTGAGAATTTTGATGAGAAAGTCGTGGGCACTGTCCTTAAGGCTGCCATGGACATGGATGAAGATGTAACAATTATGGTACTACCTGACCATCCAACACCAATTGCATTAAGGACACACACATCAGTGCCAATTCCTGTGGCCATATATCGAACTTCTGAGAAAACTCCTGATAATGCAGATGCCTTTGACGAGGATTCTGTCCAGAAGGGTTCACTTGGAACAGTATATGCAGCTGATCTTGTAAGAATGCTGATTGATATGAAATGAATACAATGATCAGCATCACCCTTTTGCGAAGCTATCGCCATTGACGTTATCTTTATATGCTCACAAATGTAAGAATGTATGTGGGAGTATCTATGCAATGAATAGTTACTTCTTTAAATAAATGAGGAGTGATAAAATGAAATTTGGACTAACACCATGGAGCCCTTCGATGGCTTTAAGAATAGACCCATTTGATGAGATGAGGCGTATGCAGGATCGTTTCAGCCGTTTGTTCGGAGAAGAAGGAACAAGATCTGAATTGATGGATATCGATACACTTTCCCCTCTCGTTGACATTAAGGAAAAAGACAACGATATAATTGTCACAACAGATCTTCCAGGTGTTGACAAGAAGGATGTCAGCATCGATATAAAAGATGGTAAAGTATGGATCAGTGCCAACATGCATAAGGAATCCGAAGAAGAAAAAGAGGGGTATCTGATGCGCGAACGTACTTACAGTAAATTCGCACGTGCATTCAGCCTGCCTTCTGCGGTCAAAGAAGATTCATCAAGCGCAAAGCTTGAGGATGGAGTGCTGACCATCACATTGCCAAAAGCAGAGATAGAAGAAAAGCGAAAGATAATGATTGAATAATTTTGACAAAAATCCCATGAAAATATGGGATTTTTATTTTTTAATTACCCTGATTTTTGCGGCATCAGTTAGAGATATCATCATCCTTTGCTCAGTCGGGGTAACTGTCATCATCGCCGCAGAAAATACTATGCATATATACTATATTATTCTTCTTGAATGTTTATCTCAATAAACCCACTCCCTTGAATATTATATTGGAGCCGGGTATACCTAAGATGAACTTGTATTAATTTAATGTATGAGTATAAATCAGCATAGCAACGGTTCTGTAGAAATCCTGTGAATTTCATTTTAAAACTCAGTAGTATTCAATAACTGCATTATTTCATTAGTCTTCAGGATGAGAGCAAAGGAACGTGCCGCCTGCGGCGGATAGTCATATTATTCTTTGATTATAACCCCATCCCGAAGGGTCCGGCGGAGCCGGCACATTCCGAAAAGATGAATAAGATAATCTATTGCTTTTAACTCTTTTTCTGCATACGGTAATTAAAAGCAGTGATGTTTTCCCTAAATTTGATAATCCGCAATCATGACAAGCATATACGATCTCATGATCCATTCAAGTGAGGGGTTCTACAGAGCCATAGCAACATTCTTTTAAATTTAACAGAATCTTACTATCTGGAGAGTCCTAATTGAAAATGCATGCATTTACTGTGGAAAACATCCCCATGATCAAAAAAGGGGATGACATTGCATCGATCATCTGCGAAAGAACAAATATTGACGACAATGATATCGTTATTATAGCATCCACCATTGTTGCAAAAGCTGAAGGTAGGCAATTCAGGCTGGAAGATATCAGTGCAGGAGAAGCAGCAAAAGATATAGCAAACAAACATGGCATTGATCCAAGGTTTGTGCAGGCAGTCCTTGACCGCAGTCGTGAGATACTGGTGGATTATCCAATATTTCTCGTAGAAACACACAATGGACATGTTTGTATCAAAGCAGGAATAGATGAATCAAATGTAGAAAATGGCTATCTGCTCGACCTTCCGGCAAATTCAGACCAGAGTGCAAAAGATATTGGTGAAGGAATTAAAAGCAAGGCAGGAAAAAAAGTAAGCATTATAATCACTGATACCAACGGCAGAGCGTTCAAGATAGGCCAGACTGGAATTGCCATTGGGGTGTACAAAATACATCCGATAAAGAACTGGAAAGGGCAAAAGGACCTCTTTGAAAAGACACTGGAAATTACCGAGGAAGCCATAGCTGATGAGATTGCAGGTGCTGCCAATCTGCTGATGGGTGAGGGTGACGGAGGACACCCCATAGTAATCCTGAGAGGACTTGAGCTTAGATCAGAAAATGGTTCAATAAAAGAAATGTATCGAAGTGACCGTGAAGATATAATCAAAAAAGGACTTCGCTGTTTAAGCAAAATCTGATGCTGGCATGTTAACTACTTCAACACCTGATTGCGAGAAGAAGTCAAGAGAATCAGTATCCGGATAAGGTTGGATGTAGACAACCCTTTTAATATTAGAATTGATAATCATTTTGGTACACAATATGCATGGCTGGTGAGTGCAGTAAAGTGTCGCACCATCAGTACTCACTCCATGTAGTGCAGCCTGAATAATAGCATTCTGTTCAGCATGAACGGCCCTGCATTTTTCATGACGTGTACCTGAAGCAATGTTATTTTGCTGCCTGATGCAACCTATCTCAAGACAATGTTCCATGTTCCGTGGAGCACCGTTGTAGCCAGTGGACAATATACGCTTATCCCTTGCAATCACAGCGCCAACCTTGTTTCTAAGACATGTGGAACGTTTAGCCACAACCGTGGCAATCTCAAGGAAATACTCATCTATGCTTGGCCTGTCATCCATTGCTTAAGAGATGCAGTAAGTGGTATATATAAGTTATAGTGTAAGAGTGTATTCATTAATTCTAAAACATAAAAATATGGATTGACAACTTATTATTCTGGAGTATAAAACATGGAAGTCGGTTTGACTGAACGTTTAGATTCTTTTGTTAGAAAGCACAACGATCGTCAGCTTGCAGCAATCCCGCTTACAATATTTGTAATCTCATTATTGATACTTGCATTTACATTTGCAAGTAGCGGCTCACCTGTAAAGCTTGGTATGGAATTTAAGGGCGGAACAATGGTCTCTGTGACAACAGAGGAAAGTTTACAATCCATTGAACTAAAGTACTCAGATTATCCTATAAATGATGTCAGACAGACCGGAACCCGTGTGATAATGCAATTTGGACCAATGAGTAACGAACAACAACAGGAACTTATCAGTAATGTAATAGATTCCTATGATAACGTCGAAATAAACCAGATAGGACCTGTATACGGAAAAGCTCTTCAGGAACAGGCCATTAAAGCGGTTATTATATCATTTATTGGAATGGCACTTGTAGTCTTTTTGATATTCAGGACGCTTATTCCGTCACTGGCAGTAGTATTGTCAGCATTATCCGACATTTTCATTGCAGTAGCTTTCATGAACATCGTTGGAATCGAGTTATCCCTGGGAACAGTTGCAGCCCTGCTCATGCTCATTGGTTATTCTGTTGACAGTGACATTTTGCTCACCACAAGGGTTCTCAAAAGACGCGGAACTCCACAGGAAAACATTAGCAATGCAATGCACACAGGTGTAACCATGACAACCACCACCTTAGCTGCACTTGTAGTAATGTACCTGGTATCAACTTACTCATACTTACTAAGTTCATCACTTTCACAGATCACCCTTCTTTCCGACATATCCATTGTCCTGATATTCGGGCTGGTCGCAGATATGATGAATACCTGGATGCTTAACACATCAATACTCAGGTGGCATGTGACAGATCAAGGGGCAAGGAGGCGTAAAGCATGAAAGACGATGAACATCAGAGTTTATTAAAGGACATAAGAGTGATCGTCTTTATTCTGGCAATTCTCGGGTCTATAATCTTTATACAACCATGGTACTCTTCAGATGAAGGTTTCACAAGCAATCTCAACTATGGACTTGACCTGGAAGGTGGCTCCTGGCTTCAGTTAAAACTTCAGGGTGCTGTTGCAGAACTTGATGCTGACAGTGGTCTTTTAATTAAGGAAATAGTCAATACCAAACTTGGAGAAGAAGTAGAGATACTATCAGTTGATGAAGGAACTGATGAAACTACGATAACTTTTACTTCAGATTCAATACTTACAAATAATCAGATGGATCAGCTTGGAGTGGGCCAGACCACCATCTCCCGGAACAACAATGTAACAGAGGTCATACTTCACTCTTCAAAAGTGACACTGATAAAAACATACCTGGCAGATTCGCTTAAGGCAGAAGTCCTGCCTGCATTTGTTGCTGGCACTGTTGAATATGAAATAAGAACTGCCATTTCACAGGAAGAACTTCAGGAACTAATGACAGCAGTCGGCGGCTCAATTGTAACTGACATAAATGGAGATGCACTCTACAAAGAAGGCGTCACAACAGAAACAAGGGATATGACCAAGGAAATTCTGAGTGACAAGCTCAATTCCCTTGGACTTAAGGACATACCAGTAAAAACAGTGGGTGATGATTACATACTCATTGACTTTGCAGGAATTGATCTTGCAACTGCCAAAAATATCGCTGAAAAACCAGGTAAATTCGAAATAAGGATCATAACCCAGGGCAACGAGTCAAAGCACGTCCTCTATGGAGATGAAATAGCAGCTGTCAGTATTGTGGGATTCCACGAGGATGATGGACAATGGTACGTACCATTCACACTAACAGACGCAGGTGCCAAAGCACTTCAGAAAGTTGCGACTGAAACCGGTGCAACCACAGACCCAATGTCGCATAATCTGGTAATGTACCTGGATGGTAATGAAGTCTATAGCGCACCATTGAGCTATTCAGCTGCATCCAGACTTGAAGAAGTACCAATATACGCATGGCAGGCATCTACCGGACCTGATGAGGATAGTAAGACAAGAGCCGAAGAATTGCGGATTCATCTGCGTGCAGGTGCATTACCCGTTAATGTAGAGATCATGGGTTCAGGGCATGTAGATGCAACACTTGGTAAACAATTCAAAGGTCAGGCCATTGTTGCAGGTCTTCTGGCATTGCTTGCTGTTGCCTTTGTGATATTTAGAAAATACAATAAGCCAGGCATACTTGTGCCAATGGTGGGTACATCTATCAGTGAAGTTATAATGATACTTGGATTTGCAGCTGCAATTGGATGGCAGCTTGACCTGGCAAGTATTGCAGGTATAATTGCAGCCATAGGAACAGGTATCGATCACCTTATCATCATCACAGATGAAGTATTATACGAAGGAAAGCTTCCACCAAAAAAGGTTTACCTCTCAAGGATCACAAAAGCATTCGGAATAATATTTGCAGCTGCAGCAACGACCATTATCGCAATGTCACCCTTGGTGATCATGGGTTTTGGAGCCCTTAAGGGATTTGCAATAACAACCATAGTAGGTGTTATGATAGGCGTCCTTATTGCAAGACCAGTATATGGCAAAGTGATACATGAAGTTCTTCAGAAAAGCTCAAAAGACGTTGAGTAAAAAAAAAGGTGAGAATTTGAAAGATCTGTGGACTGTAAAATACCGGCCTGAAAGCCTGGATGAAATAGTCGGCAATGAACAATCAATCGACATGGTCAGGAAGTTGGCCATGTCCAATAACCTTCCACATTTTGTATTCCACGGACCTGAAAACTCAGGCAAGTCAAGCACAGCTTTTGCGCTTGCACACCAATTATATGGAGAAGGCTATGAACGTAACCTGGCATACTTCAATGCATCTGATTTTTTTGAACAGGGAAAAAGTTACCTTGTACGCGACAAGAGATTCATACGCATAATAGGAACTGATGATCCAAAAAAAATCAATAAAAGCGTGATAAATATTTTCAAGGAAATCATCAATGAATATGCAGGCATGCCACCGATAGATTCAAATTTTAAGATAATATTCATTGATAATGCCGAATCACTCAATTCAGATTCACAGCATGCCCTGAGAAGAATAATGGAAAAATATACCGTCTCATCTCGCTTTATACTTTCAACAACCCAGCCTTCCAAGCTGATAAGCCCTCTTAGATCAAGGGGTTTGCAACTGTTCTTCACACATGTTTCAGATGCTAAACTTGCAAAGTTCATTAGCAGAATCATTGATGCCGAAGGACTTCAAATCAACAGTGACGGTATTGATGCATTGTTATATCATGCAAGAGGTAATATTGCAAGGGCATTGAACACACTCCAGATAGCATCCATACAATCTGCAGATGAAAGTATTGGACCTCAGCAAATATACGATGCAACACTAAAAGAGCAATCGCAGAACATAACAAATCTCTTTGGATCAATGACTTCAAAGAACATTCTTGAAGCCAGAAAATACATTGATGCTCTCATACTGGAAGAAGGACTCTCCGGACAGGAAATACTACTCCAGCTGCACAAGGTCACAGTGGATTCTAACGAAGCGGATAATACCATTGCCAAATGGGTCACAAAAATAGCAGACACTGATTTTTATCTGACAGAAGCTGCAAACGACAGAATACAGCTTGAAGCACTGGTTGCAGGATTCTGTCAATGACTTGGATATGATCTCAATATTTCCACGGTTAAAATGACTGAAAATGATTTTGAAGCAGCCTGCAGAAGCATGCTGGGCATGGTACTTAATGGCCAGATAACTAACGATAAGCAACTAAGTGAAACTAAGAAAAAGATTGCAAAACAGTTTCGTCTTTCAAGCATTCCTAAAAATGCAGATATTATTATGTCAGGTACTGATGAAGAACAGGAAAAGGTTCGAGCCATACTTCAGCGAAAGCCCGTACGCACAATATCAGGAGTTGCAGTGATTGCTGCAATGACATCACCTGCCCCCTGCCCACATGGAATATGTGTTCCATGTCCCGGAGGACCGGACTCAGAATTTAATTCACCACAAAGTTACATGGGAAGGGAGCCTTCCACCATGAGAGCAATTCAATTGGAATATGATCCGTACAGGATAGTGACAAATAGACTGAGTCAGTTGAAGCACATTGGACATGAAGTTAAAAAAGCCGAACTTATAATTATGGGAGGCACTTTTTCTGCAAGATCCATCGATTACCAGGAATGGTACACAAAACGCTGTCTTGAAGCTATGAATGATTTCTACGGGGACTCCTGGAGGCAGAAGGCAAACCCAATTGGAAAGACAATTCCATATTATACAATAGAAGATGTTCAGAAGGCAAACGAGACATCAGAGGTAAGAAATACAGGCATTACATTTGAAACACGCCCCGATTGGGCAAAAAAAATCCACATTGATAAGATGCTTGAACTTGGAGCAACTAAAGTCGAAATCGGTGTTCAAAGCACTTACGATTTTGTTCTTGAGAGAATGAAACGAGGTCACAGTGTCGCAGACAGTATCGAAGCAAACAGAGTTCTGAGGGACAGTGCCCTGAAAGTAGGATTCCATATGATGCCGGGGTTGCCTGGAACGGACATGGAAATGGACACAAGGAATTTTAAAAGATTATTTGAAGATCCAGGATTTAAACCTGATTACCTGAAAATATATCCCACCCTTGTTACCGAAGGAACGCAGTTACACCGAATGTGGAAACAGGGTAAGTACAAAGCCATGGGAGATGAAGACGCAACAGTGCTCCTGTCCAATATCAAGTCCTTTATTCCTAAATGGGTCAGGTTACAGCGCATACAGAGGGATATACCTGCACCCCAGATAATTGCAGGAGTTAAAAAAAGTAATATCCGCCAGCTTGCGCATAAACATCTGGAACAGCATGGTGGAAAATGTCGCTGCATAAGATGCCGTGAAGTAGGGCACAACATGCTAAAAGGAAATGAGCCTGATATGGATAACATACAACTTAGCGTGGAATCCTATGAGTGCTGTGGAGGAAAAGAACATTTTATTGCCTTTGAAGACCTTAAAAAAGATATATTGATAGGTTTCCTTAGATTAAGGCTTCCTGGCAACCCTCATCGTAAAGAGTTAGAAAATGCTGCTCTTGTACGAGAACTCCATATATTTGGATCATCCGTGGCTGTGGGAAAGAATGCTGGAAATAATGACTGGCAGCACAGAGGATATGGCAGAGAACTCATTTCAAAGGCAGAAGAAATTGCCAAGGATTTTGGATATGAGAAGATCGCAATAATAAGTGGTATTGGTGTGCGTCAGTATTATCGAAAAGCAGGTTATGAACTGGAAAATGTCTATATGACAAAGAATCTGAAAACAAACTGAGTAAGAAAGGATTATTAGTAAGATAATTTGTTTTGGATAAGCATAATATATAAATAAGTAATAATAATGTTTATTCTAATGAAAACGTAGGGGACTAAATATTGGACTCGGAACTACTTGAACAGGTTGTCAATAACTTAAAAGAAATAAATGCCAAACTGGATCAACTAATTTTACAGGCAGAGTTCAAAGAAGATCATGTCGGTGAGAAAAACAAAATAATAGCAGATTCTCTTGATGTAATAACACTCCTATCCTTAGCAGATCACTTAAGGACTACTGCAACGACTTTATTTGAAATTGGTCCGGCAACAGCAGACGAGATTGCAAGTGTGACAAATAAGGAAAGAGCTGTCGAAAGTAATTATCTCAACCAGCTTGTCAGAATGAATCACGTCAAAAAATATAGGGATGGAAGGAAGGTTTATTTCCGCATAAATGATAGCTTAAGAAAAAAATGATATACAATGGCATTAATGCTTTGTATTGAATTTCAATAATTACCAAATTTATAAAAATCAAATAATAATTGATGAAGGAAACATGACCCTTACATTAGCAATACACTCCTCCAAAGGTGGAACAGGAAAAACAAGCATCGCATTAAATCTGGCAGTAGCTTTCGCATTAGAAGGAAAAGATACATGCTTGATCGATCTGGACCTTAGAGGACCATCACTTAGTTCTATATTCGAAACAAAAACTCATTTCTGGATCAATGATTTTTTGTCAGGAAAATGTAGCCTGAAAGACACCATGAATGACTTTCAAAAAGATATAGGAACTGATGGCCACATCTACGTGAGTTTCGCTAATCCTGATATAAAAGCGATAAGGGAACTTGTGAGCAAGGATCGAAACTGGCAAGCAGGAGCCCTTAAAGCACTTATGAATGGAAAAAAAGAACTTGCTGAAAATAATATGGACATCATTATATTCGATACCAGTCCTGGTGTGGAATATGAGTCCATAAATGCTGTTGCTGCATCGGATATGGTAATTATTGTGCACAATGACACAAATGCATGTTCCAATTGTACTGAGCAATTAATAAAAGGTGTTTACACTCTTCTGGACAAAAAATGTGCAATCGTAGATAACATGCACCACGGCAATTGTCTTGATATAATAGAGAAAAAAAGATACGGAGCACCTATTCTTGCGACTATACCCTGCATGTGCGAAATTGCTACCCGCAGCGCAAATGAGATACTTGTTCGCTCAGATCCAGAACACTTGTTCTCTAAAAGCATTACAGCGATCAAAGATAAAATTATAGAAATGCAATAAGAACTCATTGCTCTTGAGTGTCTTTTTATTTTTCTTTTATAATGCTTAACACATCATTCTGAAGATATTCTTCCATATCCCTGGATTTCTTATCTTCAATATCTTTTTCTATATCTCACATTCCGCAGGTCGACAATAAAAGTTCATCATTTTGCTTGGTAATGATTTTGATTATATGCTCTGGAAAATATGTTCTGCTTGTTCAATAAGAATGCAACCAAAACAAGCTTTTCCTGAA
>JAVEPM010000104.1:0-8367 GCA_034008115.1 Methanolobus sp. | reverse complement strand
GGGCATTCTGGAGTTCAAGCAGACTCTGAAAATTCAGTTTGAACTCCATTACACATTATCACAATGTAACGTAAGACAATTATACTTGACTTTATTAACGTTTTATGGCCCTATCGTCCAACTGAAAAAATGTTTTTTTGTTTGAATGTTTTATAATACTTTTCAGCTAAAAATGAGTTGGATAAAAGTAAAAATCCATCTTTGAATTCACATGAAATAAGAGAGCTGCTTTGCTCTACTGCTACTGTTACTGACCTTGGAAGTTCTCAGGAAAGGACTCTGTTTATGGGTTTGGACTGGTAACTATTTAGATTTAATCTCATGGCTTTGAAGAGAGGAGAAATTCTGATTCTCCTCCATTTTTACCATAATACTGTTATCATAATCCTAACATTCAACTCAAAGAAATGTTGAGACTCTTAGAAACCAATCCAGGAATCTCCTACAACCCAGGTTTCAATATTTAGTGATCTATCAAAACTTATCTGTGTTTCACGGGTTGATTTAGAAGTAAACCCCAATCCTTTACTCTTCCAAGTTGCAGAATTTGATAAAACAGCAACTACTTTATCATTTTGAATTTCAGTTTTAGATTCACGGATTGACAGGATTGGACAATTAGCAAGAGCACTGGTTTTCCCTGAAACAATTATATTATCATCCACATCAACCAAGTAGATACCACTTACACAGACATATTTGCTTCGATTATTCATACAGATTAAACTGTCTTCCCAGTTTTCATGTGTTATTTTGATAGCATTTATAATTTCAAATGTGTCTGATCCAATTGCAGGCAAGTCAAATTCACAGAATTGTACTGTAGTTTTTTCATTAAGATACCCATTTTTGTTAGAAATTTCCTTCGTCTGGATTACCTCTAATTCCAGTTCTCTTTTTGAAATTACACTCCCATTATTATCAGAAATTAGTTCAGTTACTTTTCCATCTGATTCTATGAGAATAACATTTCTTTCATCACTTTCGATTAACCCTATGATGTTCTGGTTCTTTTTGTCCAGATCGATTGATCTAAGAACAAAGTCTATATAAGCTTTTGAAGAAGTGTAATCAATTAAAGTTTCTGGAACTTGTTTAAATGAATCGTTTGATATTTCAGTGAAATGAATTTCGTTATTTGATTCTGTGTGGCTTTGTGATGCGTAGAGGTCAAGTAAACCAAAAACCAAGCTAAGTATCAAGACCACAATGATGATTTGGATGGCTATTTTTTTCTGTTTATTCATAAAATTTAAACAACTCCAATATAATAACTCAACTTTGACAGCTAAAGTTAATAAAAGTGTTCTTAGTTTTACACTAGTCGACAAACATACAGAAAAACATAAGAGTGATTCAAATATTGTAAAAAGAAAGAAACGGTCTATTTAATCAGCAGACAACACACTGATTTCATAGTACGTATCATTAACTTTTATATTATGTGTATTATTTGAACGAACTGTAACGTTTTGGAACTGTTCAATACAATCAAAATCTTCAGAAGCAACCTTTATCGATGTATTTGGATTCGATACTGCTTCTTTTACACAAGGATAGTGTTCTAATTCTTCAGGTGTCATTTCAACGTAGTTGTTCGGCTCTTCTGAAATAACAGATGCGTCCACATACATTCCTGATCCTGGATTGTATATTACTAAAAAGAAGTAAGCAAATACAATCAATACAAAAAGAATGGTAGTAGCACCAATAATCTTTAAACCTTTATTTAGTTTCATTCCATTTCCCTCCTGAAAAATAAAGTAGAGTTTCCTCTACTTAGATTTTATCTTAGAAATGATTCCTGTTGGTTTCAATGGAACTATCACATGTGCTGCACCAGCTATCTGTTGTATACATGTGAGTATAGGTCATTATACAATACGGAGTTGCGACATATCCATGGTCACGGCACCCATAATTGTGAGATGCTTCGTGTTGAGCAAGATGCCAATCCCAACTAGAAGTAGCCTGCTTTTTCATAATCCATGCATCACCAAGTATCTCACTCATACCCCAATGATCCATGTTCTGGTTTGTGAAAATGGCCATCATATCACAACCTTGCTGGTCGGAATTCCAACCCATCTCATTTTGAGCTTCAGCCAGTAATGCCTTACTACTGTCTTCACTGTCTGTACTATCCCATTCAGAATATTTTTTAACAATGAAATTTATGTTGTGGTCACTGTAGAATGCATTATCTGCAGATTCTATAGTATCATATGCTTCCTGTTTCCAGTTGCTACCAAAATGACTCCTGTACTCTTCATCTGCAACAATCCACACATATACATTTACAGTGGATTTTGTCTCTACTGTTCCATCAAGCCTGCTCAGCTGTCAGATTATCAATTGCACTCTGTTTCATCTCAGCAGAATAACCCTCTGGCAACCATTTCAAATCTTCAAGACTTTCGATCTTTGCTCCATCGAGCTTCAAATCTTCTTCTAAGATCATCCTGACTGTTTCATTCGTCTCGGCTAACTTATTCATCTCTTCTGTTGACAAACGACCCAACTCAGTAAGCAACTCATCACTTACTTCAATAGTCTTATTTTTGTCATTTGTGTTCTTTGCACTTGTCATTGAAACCATTACAACACTTATAAAAAGTATTGTTAGTACCAACAAACTAAAAAGTGTTTTTTTATTGTTCATTTACTTATCACCCACTTTATTTATCCCAAAGCAATATTATGTAAACTTTAAACATAATAAAGTCAACATTAACGTGCCTCAGGGCAATTCTGAGATTCAAGATTAGATTTCTAAAGTTATCTGAATCTCAACCACATCTTATGTAGCAATGGAAGTTTTGTTGGGAACTTATTAATTAATTATGGCCCTATCATCAAACTATCAAAAACATACATTTTGTATCATGTCAGAAATATGATTGCATTGTGATATCTTTATAAAAAGTGAACTAGGCTGAATATTTACGATTATTAATATTTTATGGCCTTATTATCCAACTGAAAGAGTACTTTTTCAGGCACCAATGTTTCTCTTCAGCCAGCAATCTTAGTTGGATGATAGGGCCATAAGTGCTTAATAACTCTATCATAATTTCTTAATTACTGCATGAAAAAATGTAGCCGAGATCCAGACAGCATTGGTAATCTGGTTCTGAATCTCGAGATTGCCCTGAGGCACGTTAATGTTGACTTGATGGAGTTTAAAGTTTGCGTTTCTTGCCTTAGGAGTGAAATAAAAGAGGTAAAGAAATGATGAAATTGAATGAAAATATAAAAATAAGTGCTATGTTCATGGCACTATTGGTTGTTAGTTTAGCATTTTTACCCGCTGCAAGCGCTAAAGCTGAGATTGCTTGGTATGAACAAATGCTGGAATCAAAGGATATTACAGTTCATGACTTTGATGTCAAAATAACCAATTATGAAAAAGTTGGTGAAGACATCTATTATACAGGTGATTTCAAAATTAATGTTGAAAAAGAGGTAGACAACAAACTTAAAAACTTGAAGACAAAGGGAACAGTCTCAGGAATAATAAAAGCAGATGGTTCTATTCACGCCGAATATGTCGCAAATAATTTTAATTTTGTGATGGATTCATCAATAATTGAAGAGAAACAAGAGAGTATTTTGTGTAAATTTGAGCAATCATTGACCATTGATGGTAAAACTAAAAAATCAAATGAAGTTATAGAGATGCCTAAAAATCAAATTGATACTCACAACAAAGAAGTGTTAGAATCTTCAAACAATGAAGAATCCGTTAGTTTGAGTTCGACTAAAATAGATGTCCCAAGTACTGCTCCATTGGGTTCTGTTTTGATTTACAATGATCTTCAATATGCAGATCTTCTGGTAACCAGCGGAATTATTGTTGCTGTATTGGCCTTTTTCAGTATGGGCACTGCTGCAGGACTGGCTGCAATTGCTGCTGCAGTTCTTGCCGCTGTTCCTGAATACTTTGATGTAGATTACCGAGACATATATCTCGATTTCTTCTTGACGACTCCATACCCCGGGATGCATGTTGAAGTAGACTATTTTTATATTTGAGGGGAATTTAACCTTCCCTTTTTATTTCTATAGAACATTACACAAAAATAGCAACAATCGGAGATTTCAAATGGACGTACAACTATATATACAAATATCTCGACTTTTTGGATTAATAGCCATCGTGACCGCTTTATATAATGCTTATCTGTCATGGCTTAAAGACGATTTCAGTTTATTTTTACTGGTATTGACATTGTTATTTTCGATACTTACTGTTTTTATACAACAATATGTTAAGCGAAAAACAAAAATGGAAGAACAATGATTTAGTTATTGATAGCAATGCTGGTAATGAGTGCATTTACACCATTTGTAACCGGAGTTGCTGCTTTGGTTCAAAATAAAAATCCATCTTTGAATTCACATGAAATAAGAGAGCTGCTTTGCTCTAATGCGGTTGACCTCGGAAGTTCAGGAAAGGACTCTGTTTATGGGTTTGGACTGGTAACTATTTAGATTTAATCTCATAACTTTGAAAAGAGGAGAAATTCTGATTCTCTTCCATTTTTATCATATTGCTGTTGTTAATCCGATAACAAAATGGACTGTGGATAGTATCTTTTTGTTAGTCCGTCTTTCTCGAAGTAAATAAACTCATCTGCGTGGAGATCTTTGATATGCCAGTGTACCGTACTCTTGTTAATGTTGAGTTCTGAGGACAGTTCTTGCCTGGTAACACCCGGCTTTCTTGTTATAATCTCAATCATTTTTTTACGAATCTCGTTTTTCTTATGCAGATCAAGGATTTTTTGATCTTCCGTTTTTGAACAGGTAATATGGAAAATGCCTTTTATCCTGCCTTTTTTAATCGTACGTACACGTTTAGTGGATTGCAGTTTTGCGAGGTAATATCTTAGAGTGCCTCTCTTTAGATTCAGATTTTTAGCAATCTCGATTTCAAGGCAGCCAGGGTTCTCAGTTATGTAAGAGACTATCTCTTTTAACTTAGGGTTAGTGTCTCTGGTAAATATCTTTCCGAGAAGAAGAGGAAGGTATTTTATGAGTGCAAAGGTAGAAAGAGTGGTACCACCTATAACAGATAATTGTATCCATAATGGCAAATCCCAAAAAGTAATGTTTTTATCGGCACCGGTATCCCTAACAATCTCGTTTTCACCAACTGGGCCGATTGCTGGGGTTACAATGTAATCACCATTGTCATTTGACGCAGCACAGGCTATTGACGTTGCCCCTAAAAAAATTAGCAGGACTAATCCTGCTCTGAGGAACCTTTTTTTAGTCATCAGATGGAGTAAGTTTCTGTTCCTGATACACTGTAGCCATAGACACGGTAATTCCATGTACCAGTAGCAATACCATTTGAGTTCTTGATACGCAGATGTATTCTTCCATCTATTGGCCCATCAGCGCTATCGTAATATGGACCTAATGTATGGCCATCTGCTGTGTATATCGTTAGTTTAAGAGAGTCTGAGGAATCGCCCCAATCCAAATCGACATCAAGTGTTGTAATATAAGAACCTATATATTCGGAATGCCAGTTAGTTTCTCCTTGAGCGATTGAATCAAAAGTTGTTTTTATCTGTACAATGTCATCTTGAGAATCATCTTTTGTTGTTAGAGGCGTGACCTTGTAGGGATTCTTATCCTTTGTGTTGTTCTCTTCAGCTATTGCACAACCGGCAAAGAGCATCATTATAATAAATATTAATCTAATTTTTTTTAGCATCTATCTCACCCTTTTAAGTTTGCGGGTAAAAATATGAAAAGAACATATATAGCAGTTATGGCCCTATCGTCCAACTGAATGATATTGGACTACCAAAATACTACCTTGCATTGTATTTTTTAGATGTGCCAAATCGACAAAATATAGCTTGGTCACGGTCAATTATCTAGTTATATCAATTAAACAACTCGGGGTATCTATCAGGTACGTAGTTTTCAATTCCTGGTTCATCAGGAGTGTAACGGACACCATCAATATCAACATGATAGCTGGTACTAACAGTAAACGTTGATATTAGATGACTTTCATCGTAGAATTTGATTGAATGACTCCATCCTCTACGTCCTTCCAAGGAAGAATTCTCTGCAGATGAAAATCCGGAGATATGCTTTGTCAAAGCACTTATTTCGGCCTTATTGCTTATTTCAATTAAATCACCGTTGAATCCATTCCGGATGGATATTTTGGTTATATCGGAATAGCTGCCATTTATCATCTCCAGACTACCATTAGCATTAACAATAAGGGTCATCGGACCTTCTTCAATCCCATTTTTTCCAGATTCATACTGGATATACTGTATAAAACTGACCACCCCAATTGCAAAAAAGGCTAAAACTAAAAAATATCTTATTTTACCTATAAATATCATCTAAAATCTAATCATTTTGTTCTAGACTCAATAAAGTTATTTTTCTGACAGCATAGTAGAGATCAAACCTCTACTTGAGTGAAGAAGGTAAGATAAAAATTACCTTCTTATTCTAGTCAATACCAATATGCATAAAATAAGCATAATTGAAGTAAAACCAGGAGTTTCTTCTGTAGGCATTTCAGCCCACATAAAAACAACAGGCACATCATTTATTCCTTCTTTTTTACATTGAGTGTCTATTAAACTATATATCTCATCAATTAAAGTATCATTTACTTTATCAGGTGTTGCTGAATTAAACCCAACTTCCACATATCCATCAATTGTAACTCCTCCAAAACTAAAAAGCGGACTTCCATCATAAAGGTACTTATCCATTTCATCCTGGAGAGCCATTGTACATTGAGTAACTTTATCAGCCCATTCAAGTTTTTCTTTATTGTCAGTTATAGTTGGAATTGTTCCTCGTGACTCTATTAGCCATGATTCATTTTGAATCTCTTCAAAAATATGAGGACCAAAATCCGGTAGAGCAAGTTCATCTACGTTTATTGTAAGTTCATCTACGTTTAATGTTTCATTAGCATCAGCATTTGAATACCCTGATAGTAAGAATACAGTTAGTGCCATCATAAATACAACTTTTGTTATTTTTATCATTCAATCACAACTGAATAAATTTATAAATAAAGGAAAGTATTGTTGCATAAATTAATTCAATAGTTTTAATATGTTATAAAAAGGTCATATTGTCAAATACAATATGACCTTTAAAATTTAGATGCTTTTAAGCAGTTAGAGGTTCTATATCCAAATCCTCCTTAATTCCACTTATTGGTGAGAATGCAGCATCTCCATTATAACGTCCTTTGTGCAAACCATAAAGAATTAATTTGCCGGAGGTTGTTGTTGTGAATACGGGTCCACCACTATCTCCTGATTCTGAATCATAATCTGCACTAAACTGCTTATAAAGATATCCAAATGATGAGCTTTGTTGAGTATGATATGTCTTTGTAACAACACCATCTGTTAAACCGCTTCTTGCTCCTGACTGATAGACAGATGAGCCCAGCGAAGGGTCCATATAAGCATATACATCTTTTAATATATTTGTATCATCATAATATATTTCTGGATTTACATTACTGTATTCCACCCATGCGGAATCTGAATAATATCCACCTATGTCTGTAATAGTTCCAGCGTTCAGAAAGTATTGGGATATATCTGATCCAATTCCTCCTCCACTAAGAGCAGCATGGCCGGACATTACATATCCTTCATTACCATTGCCATCTTCAGCAGCAAAGGCCACTGTAGAATATGTTGGCCATGGATGAGTTATTTTGATACCGCCAATAATCGGCCTCCAATAAGATGATCGTGATTCTTCGATGTCTTCTCCTCCATACATGAAGACTACGGGAATATCAGATACTCCTGTTTTTTCTGCATTGGTACTAATAACGTCATATAGTTTGTTAGTAATGGAGTCATCAATTTCACCTTTCATATTTTTGTCAAAGACCACGAACAAATATCCTCCGTAGTCAGTTCCAAAAGCAACAAGAGTGCCATCGGATTCTTTTATGTATGAATTTAGTTCATCATCAGAACTTGTCAGACACTCATCTATTAAATTCAGCCACTCTAATTTTTCTTTGTTTTCTGTTAAGCCAGGTACTGTACCTTTGATTGTAATTAAATCAGAATCATCTTTTAATGAATCAAATGCATTTGACCCATATTCTGGGTAGGAAAGTTGACTAGTTAATTCATCTTGGATTGAATTTGCCGATTCAGCTCCTACTGTTCCTATGAGCACGATTGATACAACAAGCATGCTCAAGAATATTGAAAATGTTCTTTTCATTCTTTCTTTACCTCATTTCTAATTACTCCAGAGGCAAGATACGTAAGTTTTAAAAATCATCAAAGCCAATGTTATCTCGCCTCCGGGCATTCTGGAGTTCAAGCAGAC
>JAVEPM010000103.1:0-8379 GCA_034008115.1 Methanolobus sp. | reverse complement strand
TTAAGTATAAAATCAAAGAGGTTGTAAAAATTAAAGAGGTAGTAAAGCATTCAGTTGAAAGGGTTAAGTTTATTCCTAAATGGGTAAAGGTGTTGGCATGGCTGGGTGTAATTTTGCTAGGATTTAATATTATTTTATTGGTTTTCAAATTAAAATAGGTACATTGCACCTGTGTTTGTTTTAGTTTTCAGGATTAAAAGCCCTTTAGCCGCTCGGTTGAAGGGCTTTTTTGTTTAGAATCAATATAAATAACACTATTAGTATAAATAATTAGCAAAATAGTTTGGTGCTTAATAAAATAGTAGTATCTTTACATCAACAAACAAACACTAATACACTACTACGATGAAAGCGACAACAGCACAAAACAGACTAGCCAAACTAAACCTAAACAAAGGAACTAAGGCTTACCAATTTGTAAACGAAATCATTAACGGAGCGAAAACTATTAGACCTTGCTACACTTCGGGAAGTGGACGTTTTACAAGCAATCAAGACCATACCAGCGCAACCTGTGAAATTCTTGATAAAATGAACGTGAAATATATGCTTACCAATGATGCACCTCGTGGTTCTGCAACAGGAAACGTGATTACGATTAAAACTAAATTTGTTTAACCAAAAACAAAAAAAATGCTACTAACAAACGAACATCTACAACTTGTCGCTAAAGAGATTTACAGAAAGTTTGAAGGCGAACCAATTGAGGAAACATTGAACATTGACACAGGGGATGCCCTCCAGCAACTCGATTGTAGCCGAATTAAAAGCGCAAAATGAGCGGGTAGAAAAATGGAGAAAAATGCTGCCAATAGTGTAGGTAAATTAATGCTAACGTTTTGCATAAGACCAGTAAAGGAATGCGAGAGATGAACTATCAATATAAACAACAGTTTGAACGGGCTACAATGCTGAAATTACCGATACAACCTTTATTGGTTTTATGCGGTGTTAGCAAATCGGCTTTTATTAGTAATTAATTTAAAATCAATTTTATATGAACAACTTAAACGAATTATCAAAACAGATTTACGAAGGAAATAAACTTCGTGGCTTCGATGTTTCAAAAGAAAATATCGGGCAAACTTTAATGCTTGTAGTTTCAGAACTTGCAGAGGCTTTAGAAGCTGACCGAAAAGCGAAATATGCCAATTTAGAAGTGTTTGAAAATTGCATGGTTGCCGATGACATTAATGAAGGTGACATGGATTTGTATATTAAACAATCTTTTCAGGAAACTATTAAAGATACTTTTCAAGATGAAATTGCAGATTCACTTATTCGCCTTTTCGATTTATGCGGAGGACTTCAAATTGATATTGAAAAACATATCAAATACAAACTCGAATACAATTCAAAAAGAGAGTTCAAACACGGTAAGCGGTATTAAGCTGTTTGCTAACGTTGAGTGTATGCGTAGTTGCGTAATTTAAAACTAAAAATATGGAATACATAAAAGAATTTATAAAGCACAAGGAAAGTAAAGGCGAAAAAGCTATTTACAGGGTGAATGATAATCATGGTTATACTTATTATAGCGATGATTATGTTATGTGGTTGGAGCAGCAATTACGCATACACGATGTTAGCGGTTCGTTGCGATTCTCGGAGCGTGAAATTGAAGCGTGTCGGAAGCAATGACCGCTAACGTATGGTGGTATGGTTAGTTGGGGATTAGAACCCACGAACCTATCCACTGATAGAAACTTAATAAATAGTAGAAATGATGAATAACGAACAAAAACCCCAATTAACTATACCACGTGTTACCAGCAGTGTTTCTTTAAATCTTTTTGGAGAGCCAATTGTTGATAAAATGAAGTTAGAAGATTGGTTTATTGTACCACCTTTTTCAATACTTAATTCAGCATCTAAAGCATGGCAGGATAAGAAAAAAAAATGGATGCTAAAAATTAACGATAAGGCACAGGCAAGGCAAAACACACTTTCGAGATGTGGACACGAACCACATACAAAGAATTGGCAATTTATGGCGATAAAAGGCGATACAACAAGTATTTTAGACCCTGTAATGTGTGAAATTATTTTGAGTTGGTTTACAAATGAAGGATTTAAGACTTTAGACCCATTCGCTGGTGATGCTGTATTCGGCTTTTGCTCAGCATATAAAAATAGACCATTTACGGGTATTGAATTAAGAAGTGAGCAAGTGGAATTTAATCAGCCAATAATTGATACACATAACTTAAATGGAAAATACATTTGCGATGATTCGTTGAACATTGATAACCATATTGAAGATAATTCAATGGATTTTATTTTTAGTTGCCCTCCATACGCTGACTTAGAAATATATTCCGACTTAGAAAATGATTTATCTAATATGAGTTATGATGATTTTTTCACTACTATTGAGCAAATACTAATTAAGACTGTGAAAAAGTTAAAAGAAAATAGATTTGCTGTAATTGTAATTGGCGAAGTAAGGCATAAAACAACTGGGTGCTATATTGGATTAGTGCCAAAGATTATACAAATAATGTGTGATGCGGGATTGCATTATTACAACGAAATTATATTACAAACTCCGATTGGTAATTTGCATATGAGAGCAGGCTCATACATGAGTAGTTCGAGAAAAATAGGAAAACAACATCAAAATATACTTGTATTTTACAAGGGTAATCCAAAAAAAATTAAAGAACATTTTAAATCGTTAAAAAATGTTGACACAATTTAAACCAATTGATAGTTATTGTATTAATTATTTAATACAGCATCATAATTCATTAGACTATGTTGAATTTTTCAATAGCAAAATACAATGTATTAATGATGGCATGTATTACTCTATTATTGACAATGGGTGTTATATTGTAAAACCAAGTGCAATAATGGGTAAATATTCTCTTATATTATATTCATATCCGATTAATGCAGACAAATATATTATTAATGAATTATATATTAATGGAATAAGTATTAGAAGTTGCAAAATTAAAGGCGTAAAGGATCCATTTGGAGAAGAGTATATTTATGATACTAATGATTTCATAAAATTAGATGGTTCTGATTTTAGAAAACATCGCAATATTATTAACAATACAAAAGTAAAGGTAGTTAATGGTATTAATAATGATATTGCAACAATAGTTGAAAATTGGAGTAATAATAAAGGAGAAAAACATCAAATAAAGTTGTATAAAACGATTTTGAAACATTTGGATTTAGTAAACATTACAACAACCTACTACAATAATGTGCCTATCGGATTTAGTGTAATTGAAACACTTAATAAAAAGTACGGTATAATATTACAAAGGCTTATTAATCCAATAAAAGAAGCGTTTGAAACAAAAGAGCCTAATTTTATATTACATTATAACGATTGTATTCAATTCCCAGATATGCTGTTGAATATGGGAGGATGTGTGGGTTTAAAAAATATGGAAGTTGCCAAACGAAAACTAAAACCATTTCAAAAACAAACAATTTATAGACAAAAAAGCGATTTCAAAATAACAAAACAACAATATAATTTATTTAAATATGGAAGCCAATATATGGAATAAAAGCGGATGGGTTAATGAGATTGACCCAACAAAATTAAAAAATACTTTTAGTGAATTACTTGGATTGAGTGGATTTGATATACTCAACTTTCAGGAGCATTACTTTGAACCTATTGGTTGGACTGGTTTATGGTTGCTTGGTGAAAGCCACTTAGCAATACATACTTTTCCGGAAGAGAAAAAAAGCTATATTGAATTATCAAGTTGTAATGAAGATTATTTTTTGTACTTCGTTGCGAATTGCGGTTTTTAACATTGCTGGTAACGGATGGTTGTATGGTTTGATTTTTAACGGATTAAAAGCACAGAATTATGAAATTAGATGAAGATTATAAAAAAGTAATGGATGAATTACAGGAAAACTTTGGGTGGAGTAATATTGATGTACTGCCAGAAAGCTACCAAGACCTACTAAATGACACGATAATGGCAGTTAAAAATTTAACTATACAACGTGTTATAAATCTGGTTTGCCCTAAATGTGGCAATACTGGAAGATGTGAACCAAGAACTTTAAGTGACCCTGATGGACAAGAATGCGATTGTTGGCAAACTTGTTTATAACTAATGGGTATGTATGACAGATTTTCATAACTAACACGTTTACACAAACTTACAAGTGCTAAATAAAAAGTATAAATCATGGAAATACAGATTAAAACAACTGAATTTAAAACGGTGGATTTGCCGATGCCGTTCTTTACTTGCGTATGTTTTGAAGATGAGACCGTATTCGCGCGAATTGATGAGAATGGATTTCAGCAAATTACGGAACATAAAAATGGGGTGACGATAATTAAGGGTAAACTATCGGCCAGTATGCCGAGCGTTTGGCTTAAGAGCCCCATCCCGGAGAAGGCATTTACAGATGCTTACATAAGGGCTAAACTATTTTTAACTAACTTTTAAAAAATTAAATTATGAAAACATCACTGATTTTTTTTATTGTGTTTCTGTTGATTTTGGCAGTTTACTTGGCGGGCAGATCCGTTATAAAAAAAGGCAAACTGAATGCACAACGTGAAAGGCAGTTAAGGGATATAAGACGATTAACCGCACCAAGTTTCGACGACTTAATCGAGATTAACCGAGAACTCACAATCGAAAATAAAAGGTTAAGGGATGAGAATATTAGAACAAATTACACTATTAATAAATTAATTTAGTAAATATAGTTGTTAATTCAAAAAGTATTTGTATTTTTACCGAACAAACAAAAACTTTAATCATGGAACTAACAATCAGCATTATTCTCGTAGTAGCCTACATTGCCTTTATGGATTGGAGTGCGTATGATTTAATGAAGTCTAAACACTAAAATTATGAAACTAAACAAAGAACACTTAAATAAAATCGCTGATGCAATAGCTGGTAAATTCGAACGAAAATCTTTGGATGAACCGATTAGCGTTGAGACTGGCGATGAATTGCAACAGATAGAGTGCGCCATTGAACTTTACCCAATCTTCGCAAAGAAATATGACGATTTTACGAATATATGGTTTGAAGCGGTTACCGGTATAGACCTCGGAATATCAATTACCCACACAGATAAAGATGGTACAGAGAGAACATTAGATTTTGACTATGATGAACTGGTCGAGTTATTGAAATATAAACTGATAGATTAAAACAAACACTATGAGTAAAGAATTAGCAGTAAGACCGAAAGAACTCCCCACAATTGAGGAGCTTTATAGCAATAAAGAGTTGGCTATTAAAGAATCCTATTTACAAATTTTACTAAATAACCAACCTAAAACTGCATGGGTAAAGAAACATCCAATTTACGGGAATCAGTATATCCCCATCGAGGTCCAGGAGTGGTTGCTCACAAGTATTTTCGGGCGTTGGTGGGTTGAAATTAAAGAGGTTAAGCAGGTACTGAATAGCGCGGTGGTTACGGTTCGTCTGCACGTTATAAACCCAACCACAAATGAAGTAATTTGGCAGGATGGAACTGGAGCGCATAATTTTCAATTAGATAGCGGAGCAGCCTCAGATGATTTTAGCAAGATGAAGAACAATGCTGTTATGCTGGCCGTGCCGATTGCTGAAAGTAGAGCGTTTAGTGATGCAGCCGATAAGTTTGGCAAGATTTTCGGAAAGGATTTAAACCGAAAAAATACAATGAACTACGATAAAATTGCCGAAAAATTTAAGGCAAAACCCGAACTACTCCCTAACTCGCAGGATTGGGCGGATGCTAAACTTTCACTAGAGTTCAATAATACAACGATTGAACAGATAAAGAAACATTTTACATTAACCGCTGAAAACGAAAAACTATTATGTTCAAAATAAGACCAAGCGCAATCAGTCTAATAATGACTGAGCCAAAAACGAAAGCCGCTAAAGAGGCTGGAGAGTTGAGCCAAACTGCAAAAACATACTGCGAGAATTGGCTTAAAGAAAAGTTATACAACCGCTCTAAAGAATTTACCTCGAAATACACCGATAAAGGGATCGAGGTTGAGTGTGATGCAATTGGATTTATTGCCGAGCAACTAAACTTAGGGCTTGTTTTTAAAAACGAGGAACGATTTGAGAATGAGTTTATGGCTGGAACGCCCGACCTAATCCTTGCCGATTGCGTTATTGATAATAAGAGTTCATGGGATTGCTTTACTTTTCCATTGTTTGCAGAAAAGCCTGATAAGGCTTATTGGTGGCAATTACAAGGCTATATGGCACTGACTGGCAAAGATAACGCTAAACTAATTTATACCTTAATGAATACGCCCGAATGGATTATTGATAATGAGGTTGAAAAGGAACTCCGAATGAATGGCGTTGATTTAAACGAGGTAACAATGGAAGTAAGGCAAGAAATGAGCGCACGTTATCGCTATGATGATTTAAAGCCTAGTTTAAGGCTAAAAATGTATGATTTTAGCCGAGATAACGATGCTGTTGAGCAAATACACCAGCAAGTAATTAAGTGCCGTAAATACATTGAATTTTTAACTAACCAAATAAAATAAATTATGAGCAAACTACTAACAGGTTCTATTGATGTTTCGAAGATTGATAAATCGAAATTGTTTAAATCAGCCACAACGGGCAAAACTTACCTTAATATTTCTATCTGGATTAATGATGAAAATGATAAGTATGGCAATTGTGCAAGTATTCAGCAGCAGACAAAAAAAGGTGAGGACAAAATCTATTTAGGCAACCTTAAAGAGTTTGTTCCAACGGTACAAGCGGAGGAGGTGGCTACAAATAGTAGCCAACCTGAGCCCGGGGACGATTTGCCTTTTTAACTAACCCCGTGAGCGGCTTAATAGGTCGCTCACACTAAAACTAAACCAAAATGGAAACAACAAGAAAAACAATAACCTTTTGCAGTGAGAAAACTGAAAAAATACACGGAAACGAAACGCTTTATTTTACTGAAATTAACGGAACGCTACTAAACGAAAGCCTATCATTTGATAAGGATTTAGCCCGAGATTATTACAAAGATGTTGTAGCGAATGGCGGAAGATTAGTCACTAAAACTAAAATTGAGGAGATACAAATATGAGTAAATTACCTAAAGAGAAGTACATAAGGATTCCGCTCGATGTATTCAAGGGCTGGATTACCGAGATAATGAAACAGCCAGAGATGCGCTTTGCTTCGCCTGAAATAGTGGCGAAAGAAATGGAGGAACAATTTGGCGGGAGGGCAAGTTCACATCTTCACAAGATGAGAGGTATGCGTTTGAAAATGGAGGACTTTTTGACTAAGGAACGCTAAAATGAAAAGATTAATAAGAAGAACAGAAAACAACTCAGGCGAAAAATGTAAGACATATATTTATGATTATGAAAATTCAATCATATTTCAAAAAATTACATTAATACCAAATAAGAATTTTTCAAATATGATAGGTGGAGAAACTATTATTAAAGAAACAGATAGATATATGCTTACATTTCATAGTTTCTCAATCAAAAAAGGAACACTAATTGAAGCACTTGCACAGTTTGATTTAATTCCGTCTTAAACTTGTGCCTAACGGATGGCAATATGATTGGCGGGATGATTGGAACAGAGACCATATCCCTCGCTAAAATATAGTTTGAAATAAAATAGTATAGTTTAGTTAAATAGCCCCGCTAAATTATACTTGTTGTTAGGGGCTGGCTTTTAAAAACAAAATTATGAGTAAAGATGTATCGTTTAGAAGATTTTTTAACCCTGACAAATCGCCACGAACACAGTTTAATTATGAAAAAGGGATTTATGATTACTTTCCTAAACATTCTAAAAAAAGAGGGCGAATGGTATGGAATTCTTCCCAAAAGGGGACTTATGTGCGAGCCAAGCACGGCGAATTGAAGTAAACATTAACACGGGGCTGGTGTCTTTTCGAGCTTGCCGCTAACGTTTTGCGGATAGGCGATGGTTGCCTACGATAAATTTAATTATTAACCGAGATGCTTCTGGCAACTATTGCCTATGTGCTGTTAGGTGCAGTGCTTCTCACAAATTCAAACTAAAATGGAAAAGAAATACGTAGTAAAAGATTTTGAGGCTCAAACTTATTATTGTGGTGAAGACTACGGATGGAGTAAAGAAGCATACCTTGCTGATTACTTTGATACAGTAGAGGATGCTGAAAGATTTATTGAACGAGAAAACGGTAAGTTTCAAATTGAGTTGGTGTATGTCGTTTAGCATTGCACCTAACGGTATTCGGGTATGGTGTCGGTTTTTTGCGGATTATTAAAAAACTAAAATAAATTGAAATGACAAAAGAACAAGAATGTATGAAAGCGTTGCAATGTTTGTATTTAGAAGTACCAAGTGTAATTGCAGACGATGTAAAACAAAAGGTAATAGATGCACTGAATGA
>JAVEPM010000102.1:0-8543 GCA_034008115.1 Methanolobus sp. | reverse complement strand
ATCTCAAAAACCAATTGCTCAATACTTGATGTTTCATTTTTCATACGATGATTTTTTGGGATTAATAATCCTCAAAAATAATCATCTATCAGGATTGTCGCCACAATAGTGGCGATTTAGTTCAACGGCTGAGGCTAAAAGCTGGCGGGCATTTCGGAGCACCTCACTGTCAACCTGCGATAAAGTTTATTAGTTGCAATGCCCTTCAAATTAGCACTTTCTGCCCGCTTGATTTTAGCCTTTGTTACAAACTGGGCGATTTCAATACTTTTCATCAATTTGCAATTATAATGGCTCATTATGCACATTTTCAATACGTTGTAAAATACACTATTAGTCCGCATACGAAATATAAACCCAATAAAACATACAATGTAATGCTATTCGTCTTAACTCTCTGAATAAAGTTAGGATGTTTTGTTTCACGTACAATCTTTTCAACTATATCAATTCTGTCTTCATTTGTAACATATAATGGGTCATTAGGGAATTCATTCTTTAATACTTCATTTGTTTGCAAATCCATTCCCATATAAATTTCATCTGCGATACAATCTTCGGCTAATTTAGTCATATATCCCCCAAAAGCCAATCGTTCAAAAATCAGATACATGGCAATCAAAGAAGGGATGAAATAGAATCTTCCGATAAATTCCAAAATCAAAAATAAAACAAAAGTTATAGGAATAAAATAAATAGGATTTGGAGCAGGAAAAATGCCTAAAAACTTCATTTTCCCTTGGCGTTCAATTTCATCAAGATAAAAATCAATTTTATCACGGGTTTCTCTGTTGTAGGGTATATCAATCATGATTCTTTGTTTTAAGGGTTTTGAATAATAAAAGTAATACCAAAAATTCGAAGCATTGCTTTTCGAGACTTCTATATAGATTGGTTTTACCTCTTTCTTCGTATCTATTATCAGCCCAGCGAATTTTAGGCAGCATAACTTTTAATGAATTTTTATGCCTTGAAAAATGATAAGAAAAACCTTCAAAAGATATTTCAGATTCTTTTAAAGCTGAATCAATTCCGTCAATTATATTTTTGTATAATTTTAAAAAAGCCAAATTATAGCTTGTTTCGCTGCGGCTGTGATAATCCCCATTGCCAATTCTTCTTCGGTCATAACCGCTACTTTCCTCAAAACCAATTTTGTTTTTAATTTCCCTCAACATTTTAGTCAGGTCTGAATTACAGTATTCTTGAAGACGCTTCTCCAAAGTATCAATTTCGGCTTTTGTGACATTGGAGTCATTAAACAGCTCGGAAATTTTCGCAGATAAAACATCCTTGTCAAAGCAAATTTCTATTTCTGAAATTTTTTGCACAGCATTTCTGAACTCATCAGAAAACACTTCATTGTCGTTAATTTTTGTAATCATGGCTATTAAATTCTTTTTTTGTTTTTTCTTGATTGTAATTCTTGATTTAAAATACTTAGCATTTTTCTCATTTCCACCCGTTCTTTTTTCATGCTTGACACATTTTTCCTAAAAAGATATAATAGCAGTTGAAAAAGGACAATGTGGATGATTAACCCAATAAATAGAATCAGGGTAATGCCAGTTTCAAAAAAAGCCCAAAATGCAATCCCCATAATCACAATAAATAATACTGCAAAACCAAATCCGGTTCGATAAACGATGTTTCCAATAAAAAGAAAGTTTCGATATTGTTTGATTTCTTTAGTAGCTTGAGTTTTTAGTTCCTCTTTAAGTTCATCAACATCTTTTGAGTTTTCAAGATTAAGCATTTCTTCATTGTTCATAACTGATTTTTTATGTAATCATCATATTTCTGAATTAAATTATCAACGCAGTCAATTATTTTGGAGATTTTTTCTTTTGGACTCACATCCCTATCTTTCAAAAAAGACTGAATGTTTTTATAAGTAAGACCAAAACGAAAACTATCGAAATAGGATTTGCCTTTCATTTTGTCGGACAAAAAATAGCAGGTTTCTATTATTAATAATAATTTCAACAACTCTTGTGAATATTTAGATCCTTCACAATTAATATCATCCTCCAAATAAGATTTGTATTCTTCCAATTTATCAGCATCAATTACATTTCTTGAAAATTGACGAACAGTAACTTTATTGTCATCAACATATTTCGTATTTTCGAGAAGTTCAATCTTTAATTTATCATAATCACTAATGGCTTTCAAAACTCTCCTATTATATCTCATTAGTATATGGTCTGAATCTTCCCTAACATTCGATTTTTCATTAGTATCAATATCATTATTTTCCCAAAACTCTTCATTTTCATCATCAAGATCATTAAATAAACTTGTATCTTTTTTTTGTTTTGCTATTATTTTATCTGCCTTTTCGTGGCACTCAGAAATAGTTGCATCAAAATTATACCGCCAATTTGCCCCATTGTTTCGATACATTCTTTCTATATTATATCTTGCATTATTTGCCTTAATATTTATTTCAACAATTGCATCTTCATCATCGTCATCAACAAATTCAATTGCAACCAATGCCTCAATAAGCTCATTTTCATAATATGTCATTTGACTTTGAAGTTTTGATGATGCTTGACGAATCAATTCATCCAAATGAGACTCCTCTTCGGAATAGTATTTGTCTCTGTCAGAATTTCTATAATCAGAACTTCTGCCGTATGATTTATTATTTCCCCTTTGACCATCTTCGACATACCTTTTTATCTTTTTAGCATCAGACGTAGCAAACCCATGAGCTTCTACCCTAATACCACGTGCAAAAAAAGAAATTGTTGAATATGATAAAACTGAATACCAACTTGGTGTATTAAGTTCAATTCCTTTTATTTCTTCAAACGTCAAATACGTTTCTCTATCTTTCCAGAATCCGGGAATTTTAACTTTCACTCCATCATCTAAAATAGTGATTGATGCTTGAAAAACATGGTTCCATTTTGCTAAAACAGATGCAACAAATTTTATATTCATATTAACTGATTTTTATCAAAAACTCCAAATACCCATCTACTTCCCTCTCTATCTCATCCAAGTCGTATAAACTTATTGCCTCATCGTTTTTAAGCCGTTGCTGTAAGTTTTCAAGTTTTTGCATAAGGGGTTCATTTATGCTTATAAAAAGCTCTTTTTTTTCAATGCTGAAACCTTCAAAATTTTGGGCTATAAGTTTATCGGCATCCATCAGCTTAAAACTGATTTCGGCAAGTTTTTCTTCGTGGGGAGTGGGAATATTTTGGGTCATGGGATAATATTGATAATTAAAGGATTATTCTCCATTCTAACTAAATCGTCTTTCAAATTTGAAAAATCAATTATGTAAGGATGCTTTGGAGTATTTGCTTTTGCATATGTGTAAATACCTTTTTGAGCTAATGCCTTATTTGTAGCATTTTCAACAGATTCGCACAAAATTTTACCGGGTCCATTTTTACTTATAGTTTTCCCCTTTGTATTTTTCATTTTTATGGTCCAGACTTTTTCATTTAAATATTTTTTCGCTATTTCTTTCAATGGGTGGTTATTTGATAGTAAAATTGAATTCGCAATATCTTCAGCAGTAATAAAAGCATACCAAAAATTATTTTGGATTTTTAATTTCACTTCTTCTATTAATTCTTTTAGAATTTGAGCTTCGTCCGTACCAATTGTATCTAAATCTTTACTCGAACCTACACTACCCTTATGACCAGATTTCTCTTCGTAATTACTTAAATCTGTATTTAAATAAACATTGAAGAAGACTCTATTTGGGAACCAAATCAAACAATTTTCCGCACAGTCTCTAACTTCCGTCATGAAAAGTCCAAGCTGGTCTATTCTATTAGGATCTTCGACTGTTTTTCTCGAACGCCTCCATTTTTCATTCCAGATTTGAATCCCTTTATAAAAGATTTTAGGCTCTTCATTTAAATTCCACAACTCCTTAAACGAATTCAACTCGCCTGTGTATGTGCTTGTGTTATTTGGATTTCGGTGTCCGCTTATTTTTGTGCTTAAATCATCTTGTATCCCCACATACAACGGACAAAACTTCTCAACAGCTTTATCTATCGGTTTTCCATTCTCATCAAACTGTTTTGGGTCAGAAACCGGAATTTTCACACCAACAATGTAAACGCCTGCTTCATTTGGTACTGGAAAAGATATTTTCTTTCCATTTTTATCACAAACATCATCTCCTTTTACATCTTTCCCTTCAAAGAAATTTGGGTGGAATTGCCATTCCCTTCCATTTTGGAAAGGATGCAGATTTGTCACAAACTTTATCGTTGCCATAATTTCCATTGTTAACATTATCAAAATTATAAAAATATTTTAAAGTCCAAGTTTTTGCATTACAATTTTTGCTTTATGAATTTCTTTATTTTCTGTGGAAAGAAATGGAGCGACATACAACCAACCGCTTTCTTTGGTTTCGGCATATTGAATGATTTTATTTTGGGTTTCTGCTGTTTCCACTTCATTGATTAAAACGTGTTTAAATTGTTTCCAGGTTTGTATGTTTTTTTCGCGGCATAAATCCAATGCTAAAAACACTTTGTTTTCGGGATAATCTGCCAGGCAAAAGCCATCGTCATCGCCACGAAAAACAGTATAATTGGGCATTTGTCTCTCGGTTAGCTCATCAAAAACTTTCATCAAAAAATCATCTATCAACTGCTTGATTTTGTTTTGTGTATAATACTGAGCCAAACTTTCGTGAAACATTTTATTGCCCACAGTGGGCCAATCTTTCATAAAAAACATATTGCTAAGTATTGCCGGGTATTCGTAAATCATCCAGTGAAAAAGTTCGTGTATAAGAACAATTTTGGCTAAGGCAAGAGTGTATTCGTCTTCGTTACCCCCGCTTGCAAGTGCTAAACTTTTCCCACATTCACTTAATGCTCCGGTATATAATACAATATAACCTTCGCCAAATTTAATATTGGTATTATTTGTACTTCCAATCCTGCAAAGAGAGCGGTTGTAATATGCTCCCATGCGGTCGGTATCATACTCATCGTAATTTTCCAGCATTTTTTCAGTCAGCACAATATCCGGCAAATGGTAGTGATAAAAGCTGTTATTACTGCGTATTGCCATTCTTTTTTCAAGAAAAGTTTCGGTTTCTCTGATTTTGTCTAAATCAGCAAAAAGTTTGGCGATTGTTTCGTTTTTCATATTGAGTGTTTTTATTTATATCCTTTCAATTGACTTGGAATTTATCAGCAAATACAACTGTTTTTCAAAGAAAACATCAGTGCTTGCCTTACAATATTTTTCTACTAATTTCACTTGGTTTGGAGGACAATCGGAATGCCATAAAAACACATTGTTTTGTTGCAGCCAATCGGGCAATTTTTCTTCTGAAGCATAGCGTGTAAGCACAAAATAATCCTCATGTCCGACAAAACCTGCTTTCTCAAAAAAATCAAAATCAAACTCATCGGAATTCATGGCTGCAAACAAAAGCAATTCATCATCCTGCGAGTCAAATTCAATATTTCCCCAATTACTATCTTTTAAAAAAGCACTTAATCCTCCCTGATATTTATTTACAATGCTCTTTTTCTGGACAATAAGATTAGCTAAATTCAAATATAATGGCATAATGCTAGTTTTTATAAAAGTTCATATTCATTGATTCCCATTTTTTTAAGTAAAGCTTTTATGTCTGCCTCTTCTAATTTAGCAATTTCAACAAAAGCAAGCATTGTTTCGTTTTTATCTTTATGCATCAATAATTTATGCGGACTTCTTTTGAATAACTTTTCATGTAATTTTTTAATCAATATTTGTTGATTTTCATTGCTATACCAAAATAAAGGCATTAAGTATAAAGCTATAATGGTTGTCAATTCATCAAAACTATCTGTTGAGTTTTTTTTCGTTATATTTACAGAGTGCAGATAATGCTTAATTAAGCCTAATGCTGTCAGAAATTCTACAATGGTTTGATATGATTCAATTCGGCTGATATTAATGCTATACGAAATTCTTTCAGCAAGGATAAACAGAGGTTTGTAAAAAACATACAAAAAAGCATTGATTTCATTTAACTCATCAACTGTCTGATATCTCCAGATAAGTTTTTTGTTTTGATTCATCAAATGGAACAAATTAGCTCTGAAGTACGATTCCATATCTTCGCAATGCTCAGTATATTCACGATGCTCAAAATTATTGCTGAAAATATCGGGATAATCAGAAAATTTAAAAATCAAACGATGCATTGGCTTTAACTGAAAATTGACAAAATACAGTTTTATTGCTGGTTCATACTTTATTGCGACTGAACGAAGCAGATGTTTATTTATCTCTAAAAGATTGATTTCTTTTTCTATTGTTTTCATTTGCATGACTTTCTTTTTTGTAAATCACAAACTAATTTCCGCATTTGCAATTTGCTTACTACCTCGCTTGGCTGCTTTGTTTCTTTCATTTCTTTGAAATTCAATAAAAACAACTTAGCTTCCCGACAGAGGACATTATCATTATTTTGCAACAATTCATCGTATTTTTCGGCAATAAAATACATGGTTACCCATTCCAAATCTTCGGCATCCTCCCAATCGGGCAAAAACAAATGCGTTTCTTTAATGGATGGGCAAGTGTTTTCAAACCAATCAGTATCACACTCAAAAACATCAGGTTTAATCTGTAGTATATTTTCATCAACACTTTTATTCAACATTCCAAAACTCACTTTCATAATTCAAATTTTTATAATGCATACAATAACCCATTTATCGGGAATAGATTCAAACCAAAAAAGTTTTTCGCCATACTGGTCTTTACGGTGTATATTCTGACCATCAATAAAATAAAGCTTTTCTCCATAGATGTCTTTATAACGAATAGTTGCTCCATCAAAGAAAAAAAGTTTCTCCCCATATTGATCTTTAAATCGCACCGTCTTACCATCAATATAATAGAGCTTGTCGCCATACATATCTTTTCGGCGAATAGTTTGATCATCCAAATAGTAAAGTTTTTCTCCATACATATCTTTTTCTCTGACAGTGTTGCCATCTACAAAATAGACTTTTTCCCCGTATTGGTCTTTAAGTCTAATGTGCTGACTTAAACCTGAAAGCGGCATTAGAAACACGATACCACAAACAATAATTAATAAATTTTTCATTATTCAATTCCATCCATTAGTTTCTTTTCTAAATATTCTTCTTCGGTCATTCCCTCAAAATAGAGCCAATTGTCAAATTTTATAAGCCATGTATTGTAAAAAAACTTAACCTCTTTTTTTACTCCCAAATATTTGAGGGCACTGTTAAAATCTATGGCTGACATAAAAGAGAAGGGTAAAACAAGAAATTCATACATCAAAAAATATTTGAAAAATTCAATATTAGTTGCCATATAGCCAATGTATGCAAAGGCAAATAATGGGGCAATATCAATAATAAATCTGCGAAAAGTCCCCTCAATTTTACTGGCAGCGGTTTCATCAAAATAAACCATGGCATTTATTGGACCCCTTAATATAAAAAAACTCCAGCCAAAGTTTTTAGGGCTTAATCCCACAATCAATGAAGCTAAAACATGACACAACTCGTGGATAAATAAAGCAGGAGTTATGATAATTCGAAGCAAAATTCTTATTGTTTTTTTCATGGCGATTTTTTTTATGAATTTAAAAAGAAACCAAAATCTCTGTCATAATGTATTTTCTCATCAAGAACTTCGCTCAATATTTTAAAATCTCTGCGAATGGTTCTCTCACTAACATCAAAAATGTCGCATAAATCTTCTGTTCTCACAGGCACATCTCTTCGCAATGCGTCATAAATAAAGGTAATACGATATATTTTTGATTTTAAAATATTCTCCTTTCTATTTGCAGTTTTTTGGTTCATTCGGTATTTTATAATTCCGATTAAAGTTTGCTCATCAGCAGTTTCGGAAATAAATTTGAAATACTTACTTATCTCAAAATCTTCAATTTTAAATTTTTTGCCTACAACTAAAATAATGTTTTCATTTTTATCCCAATGCTTAACAAATGGATTTAGCCCTATCAAAAGTTTTTCGGTTAGTAAATAGCTATCTATAATATTTATAAATCCGGGAACAGCTATTAAATCTTCAGCACAATTGATATTCAATAATTCAATTTTCAGTTTTTTATTTATGCTTTCCAAACAATTAATAATATGAGAATTTGATGTCCAGTAAGCAATTATATTATTTCTCATAATAATTTTTCTTACAAAGATAAGTTCGAAAAAGCCTTTTGTAAAATCTGAGAGGACAATAGTGTGTCAAATTTCTGCAAATTGATTAGTATGGTTTTCCTTGGAGTTCTTTTTCTTCGCCTTGTTTGTAACTATTAGTATTTTATTAATCGTTTCCCCACAAATATACCAAAAAAACAAAATGATTCACTTTTCTTGATAAATTATTGAAAAAATTAAGGAAATGATTAATAAAATTAAGTTGAACTAAGTCGAGGACGCCGCTATGGGAGTTCTATTTTTGTGGTTTAATTTTGGAAAGGTTTTGATGATGTTTTGAGCAATATTGAGTATGTTTTTTCTATCATTTTTGTAATTTAATAGTCT